>DASZWE010000533.1:0-9708 GCA_035546735.1 Puia sp. | reverse complement strand
ACTCTTACCCCACCTTCGCTTTGTAGTCTATCGGCCAAGGCTAGTACCCAATCCTGGTGTGGCTTACCGTCCCAACTGTAAGAGATAAAAACAGTCAAATGGTCTGGGGGAGGTGCCGGAGAGGGGGGTGGAACTGCGGATACGGATGGCGATGATGACGTAGACATTGCCGAGAGGAATCCGGCTCCAGCCGTCGGCTCGAAGAATTTGTCCAGGAAGGCTGCTATATCGTCTCTTACTTCCTTTATATCATATGCCTTATTCGGATACACTGTAAGATCAGATTTTCCGTTGGCCTTCTCTGTAATATTCACATGATCCACCGCAGGTAAATCTTCAAGGAGATTCTTTACCTCCGGGTTCTTGGTAATATCCTTTAAATACACCTTTAGGTGCGGATTTATGTGCTCGGGGCCGAGCTCAATCTTGTAATAATTAGCCATTTTCTAACGATTAGAATTGGGGGAATAATGCTTTTCAATTGAATCGCCCGCAAAGGTATTACAAACCCTGACAATGGCCATGCCCCTGGTGTTAGGAAGGAAAACGGAATTAACAGTAGTAATTTAACCTTACGCGATCCAATGGGAAAGTGGTAAATTTGAACTGTAATCAGCTCTTTGCTTCGCCGCCAAAAATTTACTGGCAAATTACTGGCAAAAATGATAAAAGGCCGCGTGTGCGGCCTTCTAAATGATTGATATCTAGCTCCCCCTGCTGGACTTGAACCAGCGACCCTCTGATTAACAGTCAGATGCTCTAACCAACTGAGCTAAGGAGGATTAACGATCGTTATCTTTCATTCCCCGACGGGCTTGAAAGAGTCCCCAAAAGGGGTTGCAAAAATACGGGGATTTACCCTCTTTTCAAAACCCTGGGATCGAAAAATTTACAGCAATTTTTGGATCGGACAGCCGACTCCCCGATGACCCGTCAACAACGGCACCAACGACCTTTCGCCAGCTCACGGCCCTGCTGACAGCACCTTGCCGGCCAACACTATTCCACTCCCCGCCCAACCTAGAACCACTTGCTGAAAAACCCCTTCCCGGCCTCCTCCATTCCCACATAGATCCCATCTTCCCTCACCTCCACAGGGTATGTCCTGAGCGTATAGCCCTCCCCATTCACATCCCTCCCCCCATTTTTCAGATTGAATTTCAGCTGATGCACCGGACAAACCACCTGGCACCCGCCCGACACATACGCATCCGTCATCGGCGCCCCCGCATGCGGACAAGTATTTGAAAACCCAAACCAAACGTCCTGGAATCGTGCCACACAGATCTTTTTTCCATCCACCTCCACCTCGGCAATCCCACCCGGCGTCCATCGTAATTCCGTGACGTCAGCCGCCACCTTATGCCACGCATATTTTTTAGCCCCCATCAGAAATTATATTCAGTTTTGTAAGGATAACGCGCCCGGTACAATTCCCGTACTTTTTCCAGGATCGTTTGCCGTAGTGTATCGATATTTCTTTTTTCCGTAGCCGAGACAAATACCGCATGGCCCCCCGTCTCCCTTTCCCACCGCTCCCGCAGCTCCGACATGATCTCCTGCCTCACCCCTTCCTCCAGCCAGGGATCAAAGACCTTCTTCTCATACTGGTCGATCTTATTAAATATTGCCAATATGGGTTTTTCAAAGGCATTCAGCTCCTGCAAGGTCTTATTCACCACCCCATATTGCTCCTCATAGCCAGGATGGGATACATCGACGACATGCAGCAATATATCCGCCTCCCGAACCTCGTCCAACGTACTTTTAAAACTTTCCACCAGGTGATGCGGCAGCTTCCGGATGAATCCGACCGTATCGCTCAATAAAAAGGGAGTAGCCTCAAAAACCACCTTCCGGGTAGTGGTGTCCAGCGTGGCAAAAAGCTTGTTCTCCGCGAAGACATCGCTCTTGCTCAATACATTCATCAGCGTGGATTTACCCACATTGGTATATCCCACCAGGGCCACCCGGATAAACTCACCCCGGTCTTTTCGTTGTGTAAATGCCTGTTTATCAATTTCTTTCAGACGCCTGCGGAGCAGGGATATCTTGTCCTTGACAATACGACGGTCCGTCTCGATCTCCGTTTCGCCCGGACCTCTCGTGCCAATACCGCCACCCAACCGCTCCAGGTGTTTCCACATACCCCGAAGCCGTGGCAAAAGATATTGATATTGAGCCAGTTCCACCTGCAGCTTGGCCTGGGCCGTCTTCGCGCGGCTCGCGAAAATATCCAGGATCAGATCGCTGCGGTCGATGGTCTTTGTATCCAGTATCTTTTCGATGTTGGAGATCTGCGACCCCGACAGCTCATCGTCAAAAATGACGACCTGTATATCTTTCAGCTGGATATAGGTTTTGATCTCCTCCAACTTGCCTTTGCCTACAAATGTCTTGCTATCAGGATGTTCCAGCTTTTGGGAAAACCGCTTCAACGTCACAGCGCCCGCCGTCTCTGCCAGAAAGGCCAGCTCATCCAGGTATTCCCTGGACTGCTCTTCCGTTTGGGTTTTATGTATCAGACCCACCAGCACAGCCCGTTCCGCCTTTTGAATACTATTCTTTTTATCTATCAAAATGGATAATTTGGACGGCAAAGGTAAGTAACAAAAGGTCGTTAGACGGGCCAAAAAAAACGCCCACAGACCGGCGCAGGGCTGAAAATAAAAACGCCCCGGACAGGGCGTTTAAAGATATAGGGTGCTAATTAAAAGTACGGTAATGTCTTTAGGCCTTCGTCTGAGCTCCGGGCACTCGCTCGTCCTCGGTCGGGACCTCCGGTCCTGGACGAACCGCTGGAAGCGGTTCCGGCTAAAGGCCACTCAACGCAATACCAAAAGAGTAAGGAAATACCGCCGGACCGAAATTAGTCTTGATCAGGCTGTTAACCTGGTATTGACCAAAAATGCCGACAGGCCCCTTGCTGATCCGGGCCGTGAGCGCCAGCTTGCTGGTATTGAAATATTGTTTGGAGCTTTCTTTCTCCGTGTAATTTCCGATGGTTTGACCAAAGCTGTTCTGACGGGTCTTGCCCTTCGTGTGGGCACTCAGCATAAGGCCGATCTTCGCGCCGGCGGCGAATTTCCAGGAAGAATTGGTATGCTCCGGATCCAGGGCAAACCGCAGCTCGATAGGCGCCTCCAGGTAGGCCGTCACCAGCTTGAACTTCTTGAAATGGTCCGTCTGGCTTTCATCGGAAAAGGCCAGCGTAGGATTGTTCTCAGCTATGCGTACCCGCTGCTGGTGAAAGAAAATATTGCTTGTCCCAATGCCAAGACCAGCGCCTACGCTGAATCGGGGATCCGATTTGAAAGGGAAGTCGAACATAAAATAGAAGTTGGCGCTCCGGTTGAACCCCTGTATATGGATACTGTCCGGCGCCTGGGCCCAGTTATCATATCCCAGCTGGAACATGAAGTGGTCATTGGCGCGCCTGCCCAGGGTCACCTTACTCCAATCCTTTTTGGCAGGGCTGGTAGCCGCGGGTGTCGCCGGCTTGACAATGCTAGTAGTGACGGAATCTTTTTTTTGAGCGAAAGCAGCAGTAGTGGCCAGTAAAGCTATTGCAGTAACAAAATGCTTCATCATAATGTCTTAGTCTTATATATAGTTTCGGCTAAGGGCCCCGCCCGTCCCGATTATTTGACAAAAACGGACCCTGGGTCCGGTGCACAAATGTATTCTCCTTGGGGTTAATAAAAGGTTAAAGAAACAATGGGCTTCCGGCCAATTTTGAATGGAGCGCAAGATATTACTTTTTTGGTTTACCCCTCGTTAAAAACCAGCGGGAAGTTCATCGTTCTAAGGCCGGACAACTTTGTCAACAACCGGAGGTCGCACCAAAATGCTGTCCAGCCCGTAATATCTGGAGCAGGTATTTTCCTGCATTATCTTCCGCCTCGTTGTCGAAATATAGTAGAGTGGGGCGCTCTTCCAGCCAGCGTCGCAGCGTCACAGACGCTCCGTGAGGGAATAGCCGCCTGTCCTTTTGAAGGGAATGATAAAAACATCCCGAAAAAAAATTTTTCCAGGCCTCCTTGTAGTTATAGCTTGCCAGCAGCCCACAAGCTATTACAACGATGACCAGAGGACGGCTCACCGGCAATATGATCCTGGCCAAAGATGGATAGTGATAATGCCACGCACGCGTTCTTGGCGGCATGAAACGATCATTTATTTTGGACATATGGCATGTACCCTCTGACCGGGCTGTCCGGACCGGTCGTCAGACCCGGATCGTTATCTGACAATAGCAAACCCTTTAAAATGGGCCCCGGCAGGCTCCCCCGGCAGCCTCTCCAGCTCGGTCACGTCCGAGACCATCGCCCGTTCAGGCCCCTTTCGGCACCATGCCACAAATTGCCGCAGGCTCTCCTCCTCACCACAGGCCAATGCTTCCACATGCCCTTCCGGCGTATTTTTTATCCATCCTGTAATATGTAATTTTTCTGCGGCTGCTTTAGCGCTGGCGCGATAAAATACGCCCTGCACCTTCCCCTCGATCAGTAAATGGACGGTCGGCATGGAGAACTGTTTCTTCCAAACCTACAATAAAAGTGCGGGAATCGGGCTCCGGCAAAAAATAGCCCAATTCCCGCAAACCGCCCATGTCCGTCCTTCGGACGAGTGCTCTCCGGGTGCACGCGGCCGGTCGCCGGAGGCGGCCCAATCGATACAGCCACCGTATCGAAAACGTGCAGCGGCCGCCCCTCCAAAAAGGATAAGCTGCTCAGCCTTAGCGCAATAGCAATCTGGCATCCTCTTGGTCGCATGAGTGGCATCAATATTCCCATATGCAGTATCTCAAAATAGCCTGGCGGAACCTTCTGCGTAGCAAAGGCTTTTCATTTATCAATATCACAGGACTCACCATCGGCATGGCCAGCGCCGTCCTGATATTATTGTGGATACAGAACGAGCTGAGCTATGACAGCTTTCATACCAACAGGGCCCGCATATACGAATGCTGGAACCGCGGTACTTTTGATGGCAAGCTGCAATGCTGGAACACGACCCCCAAGATCCTGGGCCCAACCCTGAAACAGGAGATACCCGAAATTGCCGAAAACACCCGCGTGAACAATCGTTGGTACGTCACCAGCGTAGCAGAAAAAAAGGTTTCCTCCCATGCCCTCGTGGTCGACCCTTCCTTCCTGACCATGTTCTCCTTTCCCATGATAAAAGGGAACCCTGCCACTGCCCTGAATAACCTCTATTCCATCGTGATCACGGAAGAGATGGCCAAAAAGATGTTCGGCAATGAAGATGCCATGAACAAGATCATCCGCATCGACCAGGACAACTTCACGGTCACGGGTATCCTGAAAGACCTCCCTCCCAACAGCACATTTGATTTCGAATACCTTCTGCCATGGGACTATATGAAAAAGACGGGCGAGGACGATCAGTATTGGGGCAATAACTCCGTAGGCAACTATGTGCTGCTGACGCCTGGCGCCACCGAAGCTGCCGTGGACGCCAAGATAAAGGACATTACCATAAAACACAGCAAAGGTGTCGAGCAGCAGGAAGTATTCCTGCACCCCATGAGCAAATGGCGTCTCTATTCCAACTTTGAAAATGGAAAGATAACGGGAGGGCGTATCAGCGTGGTTCGCCTTTTCGGTGTCATCGCAGCTTTCATCCTGCTGATAGCCTGTATCAATTTCATGAACCTGAGCACCGCCCGCAGCGAACGCCGGGCCAAAGAGGTCGGTATCCGTAAAGTAGCCGGGGCGCGCAGAAGATCGCTGATCCTGCAATTTATGGGCGAATCCATTCTCATTGCATTTCTTGCCGCCCTACTGGCTTACCCGCTGGTGCAATGGTCCCTGCCTGCCTTTGACACCCTCGTACAGAAACAGCTGACCATACCTTATGGCAGCGCTTCCTTCTGGCTATCCTCCCTGGCCTTTATACTGCTGACAGGGATCATTGCCGGTAGCTATCCCGCCTTTTTCCTCTCCTCTTTCCAGCCAGTCAGGGTATTGAAAGGCGCATTCAAAAAAGCCCACGCCAGGGTCAACCCACGGAAGGTCCTGGTAGTAGTGCAGTTTAGCTTCGCCATCATACTCGTCATCTGTACGCTCGTTGTAGTACAGCAGATCCGGTATGCACAGGAGCGCCAGATCGGATACGATCGCAGCCAGCTGGTCTATCACTGGACCACGGGAGACATTAATAAATACTTTACCCCGATAAAATCAGCCCTGCTCTCATCGGGCGTCGCCACCGACGTCACCCGGACAAACCTGACAGTTACCAACGGCGGCAACGACAGCTGGGGATTTCAATGGGAAGGCAAGCGCGTGGGTGATAAAATTGACTTCGATGTGCTGAACGAAGATGAAGGACTGGTTAGGACGGCTGGATTTCACCTCGTCCAGGGCCGGGACATGGACCTGACAAGCTTCCCTACAGACTCGACGGCCATGCTCTTGAACGAGTCGGCAGCAAACGCGATGGGATTCAAAAACCCTATTGGGCAGCAGGTGACGGAAGACAATGGCCTCACCTACCATATAGTGGGTGTCATAAAGGATTTCGTATTGGGTTCGCCCTACCAGCATACAAAACCCCTCATCATCGAGGGTGCCAAGGGAGGTTATTTCAATGTCATCAACATCCGGATGGCCGCTGGCAGCACAGAGAAGAACATGCGCTTCATGGAAAAGATCTTTAAGCAATACAACCCCAACTACCCATTCGAATATCACTTTGCTGATACAGATTACGCATTGAAGTTCGAGGATGGCCAGCGCGTCGCCACCCTTACCGGCCTGTTCAGCACCCTGACGATCTTTATATCCTGTCTCGGCCTGTTTGGACTGGCCGCTTACATGACCAGCAACAGGATAAAAGAGATAGGCGTACGCAAAGTGCTGGGAGCATCCGTATTACGCATTACCACGCTGCTGACAAGGGAATTTCTGGCATTGGTAGTGCTTGCCATCGTCATCGCAACCCCCATCGCATGGTATATCATGAGCATATGGTTGAATGACTTCTCCTATCGCGTAGACCTGCATTGGTGGATATTCGCCCTGGCCGGTGCGGCCGCGATACTGTTGTCGCTCATGACCGTAAGCTACCAGGCCATCCGGGCCGCCATCGCCAACCCGGTGAAATCGCTGCGCACCGAGTAGACCATAATTTTTATTGAGCTCTTTGCTATCGATCAACAATCTGCTAAAAAGTATGCTATAACCAGTTATCGATCTTCATTGGTACAGGTGATGCCTTCTTACTGTCTAATTAGGAACCGCTGGAAGCGGTTCGTCCGTAACCGAGCCTTTGGCGAAGGTTACGACCGAGGTACCCGAGGAACGAAGGGTACGAACAAGGAGGAGTGAGGGCCCGGAACTCCGACGAAGTTCCTTCAACGAAGTTCTGACCGTGACAAAGCAGGTCTTACAAAGTTCTTTCGTGACGAAGCAGGTCCGACGAAGGCCTTAGACGTTAGCGATATGCGGGAATTGGGCTATTTTTCGGGCAAGGCCAATTCCCGCACTTATAATATGCAAATCACTATCTTGAAGTATGAAAATTAGCAGCCTGTCAGCACTTTGTTTGTTATTTACAGCAGGGCCGTCGATTGATCACGCACCCGTCAACTGCACACCAGCCGCCAGCCGGATCGCAATCCCCGCCATGGTCTCGATAATCGCTACCCCCGCCACCGTCCCGGCAATCTCCGCAGCCGATACAGCCGCCGTCCCTCCCGAGATCGAGGATCCCCGTTGCCTGGGCATCAATAAGCAGCCCTTTCATGCCACGCTCATGCCCTATGGCAGCCTGAAAGAAGCGCTAAATGCCAATCGCCATGCGTCCACCTACAGCCAGAGCCTCAACGGCGTCTGGAAATTCAACTACGTCCCCTGGCCACAGCAGCGTCCGGAGAATTTTTATAAACCAACCTACGATGTCCGAGCCTGGAAAGATATTAAAGTGCCCTCCAACTGGCAGGTGGAAGGATATGGTACACCCTATTACAGCAATTTCACCTATATCTTCCAAAAGGACTTCCCTCATGTAATGAGCACCCCGCCGGAAAACTACACCGCCTATAAGGAGCGCAACCCCGTAGGGAGCTATCGCCGTGATTTTACCGTACCGGCCGGCTGGAAAGGACGTCGCATCTTTATCACCTTTGACGGAGTAGATGCCGGCTTCTTTATTTGGGTCAATGGTAAGAAAGTAGGATACAGCGTCAATAGCCGCAACGCCGCCGACTTCGATATCACCGGCTACCTGCTGCCCGGAAAGAATGTCCTTGCCGTGGAAGTATATCGCTTCACCACCGGCAGCTATCTGGAAGACCAGGACATGTGGCGGCTCAGCGGGATTTTCCGTAACGTAACCCTTTGGAGCAGCCCCCAGGAACATATCCGGGATTTTTATATCACTACCGACCTGGATGCACAGTACAAAGACGCCACATTGAACGCGACGGCCTGGGTAAAGAACTATTCCAAAACGGCCACACCCGCCAAAACGCTGGAAGTATCCCTGTACAACGGGACAACACCCGTCCCGGGCGCCACGGCTGAAACCTCCATCCACGCCCTCCAACCCGGCGAAGAGACACAAGTGCAGGTACACATCCCCGTGCAGGACCCGCAAAAATGGACGGCGGAGAGCCCCAACCTCTACACCACCGTATTGACCATCCGGGCCGGCCAGACAGGACCTGCGAACGGTTCATCCGCCTCCGAGATCATCTCCGCGCGCACTGGCTTCCGTAAGATCGAAATAAAGGGAAGACAATTCATGATCAATGGCGTTCCCATAAAACTAAAGGGGGTCAACAGACATGAACACTGGCCGGAGGTGGGACACGCCATCACCGAGCAGAACATGATCCGCGACATCGAACTTATCAAACAGGCCAACTGCAACCATGTCCGGACCTGCCACTATTCCGATGATCCCCGCTGGTATGAGCTCTGCGATCAGTATGGACTTTATGTGCTGGCGGAAGCTAACCTGGAAAGTCATGGCGCATGGGACGAATTCAACGAAGATCCACGGATCAAGGACGCCATCATCAGCCGCAACGTGGCCAATGTAGAAAATTTCCGTAATCATCCCTCCGTGATCATCTGGTCCCTTGGCAACGAATGCGGCAGTGGAGGCTCCAATTTCCGGTCCGCCTTGCAGACCATCAAAGCGCTGGACCCTACAAGACCCACCCATTACGAAGGATTTGGGCTGGGAGAGAAGAACCCTGCCGACCTTGACAGCCGTATGTACACGGGATTGAAGGAGCTGGAAAAGCACGCCACCGACCCCAAAATGGTAAAACCCTTTTATCTCTGCGAATATGCCCATGCCATGTTCAACTCCATGGGCTCCGTGGAGGACTACAACGTACTCTTCGATAAATATCCTTCCCTTCTCGGCGGATGTATCTGGGAATGGCAGGACCAGGGACTATGGAACAGGCGCAACCCCGGTCATCCTATCATAGCATTTGGCGGCGGCTTTGGCGAATACCCCAATGACCATTATTTTATTCATAAAGGAGTAGTGTTCTCCGACCGTACTCCCAAACCCCATTACCCTGAGCTCAAGCGCGCCTATCAATGGATCAGAACCCTGGCAAAAGACCTGGAGCATGGCGTCATTACGATTAAGAACGCCTATCAATTCATCGACCTCAGCGGCTTCGATGGCAAATGGGTGATAGCTGAGAATGGTATTCCC
>DASZWE010000532.1:0-15943 GCA_035546735.1 Puia sp. | reverse complement strand
TATATATCGTAGGAAAATTGAAAGACTTTTTTTTTCAATCGACAAATTTTATCCGTAAAAGATAATTGCCCTATTTGATCTTTTTGAATATCCTGTTCCAGCGCACTCCCTTATTCCAGCTCATCCAGATCAGCCATGCCTCTCCCACCACATGGTCTTCCGGCACAAATCCCCAATACCGGGAGTCCTGTGATCCATGACGATTGTCCCCCATCATCCAATAATAGTTCATTTTGAACGTGTACTGCGTCACGGGCTGATCATTGAGATAAAATTTTCCGTCCCTCATTTCAAACTTATTGCCTTCATATACGCGGATCGCCCTTTCATAAATGGAATAATTTTCCTTCGTGAGGGTCAGCGTCGCGCCTTTGGCAGGTATCCAGATAGGACCATAGTTATCCCGGCTCCATATATGAATATGGTCATAGGGATAGACGTCATGATTGCTGTCTATCTCGGGAACAATGCTTTTGGCCAGCCCCGTCTTCATCATCTTCTCATGGGCGGCCCAGGTGAGCAGCATGATATACTGGTTCGGCGTACCTGTGGTCCGCACATCATCCCCATTGCTCATATCGAGATTGTACTCATCCCGCATCTCGTTCTCATCCGGCAGCGGCCCCTTTGTTTCAACATCGTAATAGGTCTGCGACTCGGGCGGAAACACCTGCGCCTGTCCATTGATATAGACTACCTGGTCCTTGATCTGTAAAGTATCTCCGGCCACCGCCACACACCGCTTGATATAATTCTCTTTTTTATCCACCGGTCGGATCACCAGCGGGTAGTCGTCAGGATGGTCCAGTATGATCTGCCTCCCGGAATCTATATTGCCCCGGCCCAGTTCCCGGGCTACATCATAATAAGGCCGCAGGGATTGAAAATTCTCGAGGTTGATGACGGTGTCGCCTGCGGGGAAATTGAATACCACCACATCCTTCCTCTTCACGGGACTGGGGAACCAGCGGGTATAAGGGATCTTGATCCACTCCACATAGGAATTCCCATTGGTGATAGGCATGGTATTATGTACAAAGGGAATGGACAGGGGTGTATTCGGTATGCGCGGACCGTAGCTAAACTTACTTACAAAGAGAAAATCATTGATCAGCAGGGTCTTTTCCATAGAACCCGTGGGAATGGTATATGCCTCGAAGACAAAGGTCCTGATCAGCGTGGCAGCCACGATGGCAAAGACCCCTGCATCGATCCACTCCCTGATCGTCCCTTTCTTGTGCTTCTTTACAACCGCGGAACCCAGGAACCGATCGTCCTTGTTATAGCCTAAATAAGGAAAATACAGCACCGGCACCAGGGCAGCCAGCGCATGCTCATAAAAACGGAACTTTCCAAAAGCCTTGACAAACTCTACATAGATCCCCATGGAGATAAACCAGCCTACAACGGGTATCAGTTGCCAGAAAACCCAGTGTTTGGGTCTTTCAGCCAGCTCCAGCATGATATAGGTATTGTAAAAAGGGATGAATGCTTTCCAACCGGGGGCGCCTGCTTTCTCAAACATTTTATAGAGTCCGACGGAGGGTAGTAAGAGGATAAGTAATTGAATAATCACTAAAACCAGCAACTGATGAGTCGACATTCCTTTGTTTTTTTATGATTCCCCAAAAAGGGTGGATAATTCTTTGATTTCCGGTCAAATATAAAATAAATGTCCGAAAAACGCGCCTCCGGCGTGTTCTGATCGGCCAACCAAAACATTTTAACTCAATGGGTCGCCGGATAAAAGAAAATGTTACAGCAACCCCGGCCAACTTCGGAAAAAAACCAGTAGTTTTCACCCGATGAACGCTTTTACCATACGGGATATTGAAAATCTGTGCGGTATCAAGGCCCATACCCTCCGCATCTGGGAGCAGCGCTACCAGCTCCTTTGCCCCCGGCGTAAGGCTGGTAATCATCGCATTTATGACAATAATGACCTGAAATGCATGCTCCGCATCGCCTTTCTCTATCACCACGGGCATAAGATCTCTTCCATCGCCCGGCTGAATGAAAAAGAGCGCAATCAGCTGATCCTTTCCCTCACCACGGCCGGGGACGCCACGGAGATATTTATCAACCAGCTGACGGAAGCCTCCATCGACTTCGACCAGGACATGTTCGACAGGATACTCCACAATATTATTCTGTACATGGGTTTCGAAAAGGCCATTCCCAAAGTGATCTACCCCTTTCTGGACAAGATCGGGCTCCTCTGGCTCACGGGCAATGTGGTCCCTGCCCAGGAACATTTTGCCAGCAACCTCATAGCCAAAAAGATGCATGTGGCCATCAATGGATTGGACAGCCCACCCCCTTCCCGATTTGCCGAACAGCGGATCGTGTTGCTCTTCACCCCAAAAGGGGAACTGCATGAGCTGCCTTTGCTCTATATGCATTACCTCCTGAAAAAAAATGGGATACCTACCGTCTATTTCGGACGTGACATCGGATTGGACGCGCTGCAACATTACTGCCGTCAGAGACCGGTGACCCACCTCTACTTTCACCTGGTGACCCACCTCCTCCGCTCGGAGCCGGTGGAATATATGAGAAAGCTTATAAGCCTGTTCCCGGACCAGCAGATCGTCGTCTCCGGCATCATAGGCGCAGGCGCACACCCCATACCACCCCAGGTGCGGGTGTTAAAAGGCCTGGAAGAGATACAGGCTTTTGCAAATCACCGTCCCTGACCAGATCAAAAGAACATCTTTGACCAGTCTGCAGACAACATCATTTTTTGGGAAGTACGTAGCTCTCGACATCATCCCTGTCAATGGTCTTGCCGGAGAGAATGATCAACCGCTCCACCACATTCCGCAGCTCCCGGATATTACCCGTCCAATTATGCAGCTGCAATGCTTTGATCGCCTCGTCATCGATGGCCTTTTTGGCAATGCCATAGTCAGCGCAAATGTCTATGAGGAATTTGTCAACCAGCAGGGGAATATCGTCCTTCCGCTCATTCAGTGAAGGCACATGTATGATAATGACGCTGAGACGGTGATAAAGGTCCAAACGGAAATTCTTCTCATCCACCTCCTTCAGCAGGTCCTTATTCGTGGCGGCAATGACCCGTACATCCACATTGATATCCTTGTCGCCCCCTACCCGGGTGATCTTGCCTTCCTGCAGGGCCCGCAGCACTTTCGCCTGCGCGGTGAGGCTCATGTCCCCTATCTCATCCAGGAAAAGCGTGCCCCCGTTGGCCTGCTCGAACTTGCCGATCCGCTGTTTGACAGCGGATGTAAAAGATCCTTTTTCATGCCCGAAGAGCTCGCTCTCGATCAGCTCACTGGGAATGGCTGCACAGTTCACCTCGATAAGAGGCCCTGTCGCCCGATTGCTCTTTTCATGTACCCAGCGGGCTACCAGCTCCTTACCCACCCCATTCTCTCCCGTCACCAGGATCCGGGCTTCCGTGGGCGCCACTTTTTCAATGGTCTCCTTGATCTTCTGTATGGGAGTGGACGCCCCCACCATGTCCTGCACCTTGCTCACCTTACGCTTCAACACCTTGGTCTCGGCCACGAGCGTGGTCTTGTCCATGGCATTTCGGATAGTGATCAGCAGCCGGTTCAGATCAGGCGGTTTCGAAATATAGTCATAGGCCCCCTTTTTCACCGCCTCGACGGCCGTCTCGATGGTACCGTGGCCGGATATCATAATAATGGGGATATCAGGGTTGGCTTCCTTCGCCTTTTCCAGGAACTCGATCCCATCTATCTTCGGCATCTTGATATCACAGAGTATGACATCGTATTCTTTTTCCCGGACTTTTTTTAATCCTTCCTCGCCATCGCCGGCTTCATCTATCTTGTAGCCTTCATAGGAAAGGATCTCACTAAGTGTTTTACGGATCGCTTTTTCATCGTCAATGATCAGAATGTTCGACATGAGGTTTAACAAATCTTTTTTATGGATAATAAATCTTCAAGCTTCTCTTAGGTCCCGTCAACCGCTATCATATGTTACTGACAAATGTAATACTTCTGCTCCTATCCTGCGTTCCTGATCTTGGCCTCAATCCCTATCCCACCATCGGCGCCATTCCGCCCCCTCCCGGCTACCATCGGATCACCACCCACGACCCTTTTACCAATTGGCTGCGGAATATCCCCCTCAAAAAAGACCGTACCGTCTACCTTTACAACGGCAGCCGGAAATATAACCAGACGGCTCAGTTCGCCGTACTCGACATCTCCGTGGGCCACCAGGACCTGCAGCAATGCGCCGACGCCGTCATGCGGCTGCGGGCGGAATATCTCTACGCCCGGAAGGATTATAACAGCATTTGCTTCTATACAGGAACCGCTGGAAGCGGTTCGACCGAAGGTCAGACATCAGCTCCTTGCGGGAAAAGGGGTAAATTTCAGAATGCCCTTTTCCCGCACAAAACGCAGGGCGTCCGGCTCAATTTCCAGGACTGGTCAAAAGGTCAGCGTTTCCGGCTGTCCGGCGGCAGGCTCATACCCTACTCCCGCCCGGGAAGCAATAAGCCTTGCGAAGACCGTGCCTGTTTTGATGAATACCTGCTCACCGTCTTCTCCTACTGCGGTACATTGAGCCTGGAACGGCAATTGACTCCCGTAGCCCATTTTGGGGACATTCTTCCGGGAGACGTGCTGATCAGGGGCGGCGCCCCCGGTCACGCCATGCTGGTTATTGATATGGCGGAAGATACAGCCGGCCACAAGGTCTACCTCCTGGCCCAAAGCTATATGCCTGCCCAGGATATCCATGTGGTGGTCAATCCGGTGGAAGGAAAGCTCAGTCCCTGGTACAGCATACAAAAAGATCCCCGGATCATTACCCCCGAATGGACATTTTACACCTCCCAGCTGCGGAGGTGGCCGGAAAAAAATTAAATTTATGGAATGAGCATCCGGATATATTCCATCGGGTACCCGAACCAGGTACCTTCAGAAACCTTCCATTCCTTACTTTCCCTCCTTCCCACCCATATGGCAGCTAAGGTTCGGCGTTATCACCACTGGCAGGACGCCTATGGCTCCCTTTTCGGAAAGCTGCTGTTGATGACAGCCCTGGCAGAATATGGATGGCCCCCTTCCCTGGCGGAGCTGCAATACTCCGGATACGGAAGACCTTTTTTGCCCAATGGCCCTGATTTCAATATTTCACACTCCGGACGAAGAGCAGCCTGTATCATAGCACAGCATGGAAAAGTAGGCATCGACCTGGAAGAGATA
The DNA here is from genome assembly GCA_035546735.1 of Puia sp. Classification (GTDB taxonomy): domain Bacteria; phylum Bacteroidota; class Bacteroidia; order Chitinophagales; family Chitinophagaceae; genus Puia. The sequence continues at coordinate 10,730 of DASZWE010000532.1, read as the reverse complement.
AGGGACATCCCCATCGGGGATTTTAAAGAACAATTCTCTCCCGAAGAATGGACGGCCATCATCACCAGCGCGGCTCCCCTGGAAACCTTTTATCATTACTGGACAGCCAAGGAATGCCTGTCCAAGGCGGACGGCCGGGGTCTCAACCTCCCGCTGGCCCGGCTCCTTATAAACCACCATGGTGCCATTCCCCTTGACAACCATAACTGGTATCTACATGCCCTGGATTCCTTTCCGGGCTTCGCCTGCCATGCCGCCATGGAGGAACCTCCGGGGGACATCACTCCCAATATCCTGACTGTCAATGAACTTGAATTGCTTCTCAATAAACATTGACTATCAACGTATTGTAATTCCATCGTAATTATCCTACGTAAAACAACCTTGTAATGAGCTGTAAGGGTTATTATCTTAGCTATATATCCAACGATCCACATGATAAACCAACCCTTTTATAATCCAAAAAATATTCCCCTATGAAGCAAGACCTCGAACTGCAGGCTCTCCCTACTGGTAAAGTACTTGTTAAACTGACTATTCTTGGTGGCCTTTTATTAGGCTGTGTGTATGGATTCCTCGTGCTGTTCAATACAGCCCTGGCAGCAATTAAATAGCCTGTGCTTACCCTGAAAAAAACGGCCCTCCCTTAGGTAAAAATTTACGGGATGGCCGTTTTGTTTTGTATAATGTCTTTTGATGGGCTTTGCACATCGGGTGCCGATCTGGCGATCGGGATTTATTTTTGGCCAGCCCGGCCACCGGCCGGGTCAACTATTTAAATAGACTTCCCATTCTTATAGTACTCTACCTTCTGCAGCAGATATGACACTTCCTGGTTGGCAAAGCGGTCATGCGCCGACTGTACATTGGTGCGCTTGCCAAATAAAGCATCGGCTTCATCAAAGAAAAGTATCCAGTCCTGCGCTTTTTCAAAAATATGAAGTTTACATTGTTGTCGCCCTTCTTTAACTGCAGATGCATAACGGACCAGACATCGCTTTAGCGCTGAGTTCGTCGCTAAAGATCCATTTCGACAGCTCCGCATTACCTCCTCCCGCAGGCATCTTCTGCAGACGATAAAGACCTGGGGAATGTCCAGCTGGATGCTGTTCGCACTTGTATCGTCGTCAGCCCTATCTGTGGCTGTATTTTTTAATACAGGCTTGTTCAGGAAGAGCCTTACGTTAAAAAGGGAACAGAAAAAACAGGTGGCAGGAAAAAGTCTTGTTAATTGTACAAACGAATATTGATATCTTGTGTTACCTCTTTGTGGTATTCTACAAAAAAGGCCGATCTTCTGATCGGCCCTTTTTTATTTCTTGAGATACATCACCTCTTTTACCAATTTCACCGTTCGGCTTACATCCGGCAGCGCGGCAGCCACCAGGTTGGGCGCATAGTGCAACGGGGCGTCGGCCGCCGTGATACGACGTATAGGCGCATCTAAATAATCGAATCCTTCTTTCTGTATCCGGTAGCTGATCTCTGAAGAGATAGAGGCAAATGGCCACTGCTCTTCCACGATGATCAGTCTGTTTGTCTTCTTAACGCTCTCCAGGATGGTCATCCAGTCCAGGGGACGGATGGTGCGCAGGTCGATCACTTCGGCGCTAACACCTTCCTTTTCAAGCTCGGCTGCGGCGCCCAATGCCACCTTCATCATCTTATTAAAGGAGACGATGGTCACGTCCTTACCGGCCTTCCTGATGTCGGCCTTGCCGAGAGGTATATAGTACTCCTCATCGGGCACTTCGGACTTGTCGCCATAGGAAACCTCGCTTTCCATAAAGATCACAGGATCTTCTTCATACCGGATAGCCTGCTTCAGCAAACCCTTCGCATCATATCCGTTGCTGGGGGACACTACTTTGAGCCCGGGTATATTCGCATAATAGCTTTCGAAGGCAGTGGAGTGCTGGGCGCCCAGCTGACCGGCAGAGCCATTGGGACCGCGGAACACAATGGGACAGCTCACCTGTCCGCCGCTCATTGCAAGCATCTTGGATGCGGTGTTCAGTATCTGGTCCAGGGCGAGTACGGCAAAGTTCCAGGTCATGAACTCTACGATGGGACGCAGACCATTCTGAGCAGCCCCTACTCCTACCGCGGCAAAACCCAGTTCAGAAATGGGTGTATCGATGACTCTTTTGGGGCCGAATTCGTCCAGCATACCCTGGCTGACCTTATAGGCGCCATTGTACTCGGCAACTTCCTCCCCCATTAGAAAAACCCGGTCATCGCGGCGCATTTCCTCGTTCATGGCCTCCCGTAAAGCCTCCCTGAAAGCAATTTGTCTCATTCGTAAGTGGATTTATACGTTCGTTCGAGGCGCAAATTTATTGATTGCCAGGGATATTATCAAATCAGTATTAAGCCGGGGTTTTTACCCAGTCAGGCGGGCAGCCGCTTTAGGATTATTTTGTATATTTCGGGCATAGGATATAGCTATGCAAGCCACGATAGAACACCTGGAAAAGATCATTCAAAACTATTACCGGCGTCTGGGATCCATTCCGGAGGAAGAATACGACCGTAAGCCCCGGCCGGACAAATGGAGTAAAAAAGAGATACTCGGCCACCTCATCGATTCGGCCCAAAACAACATCCGCCGCTTCATTGTATCCCAATACGAGGATCTTCCACATATAGGATATAACCAGGACCAATGGGTGACCCTCTCGGATCATCAGCAGGCCCCCGCCGGCGACCTCGTTATCCTCTGGCGTCTTCTCAACCGGCATATGTGCCGGATACTGTCCCGCATCGGCCCGGAGGCCGCCCTCCGGAAATGTATAATGGCAAATGGAAAAGAATATACTATCGAGTGGATGGCGGCGGATTACTGTAACCACCTGCTGCATCATCTCCACCAGCTACTGGAGCTGGACCCGATAGCCTATCCCTAACGAACCGGAGGTTCGTTGTCGAAGGACAGACATTAATGGCCCGTTAGCCGGCCTGCTCAAATGCAAGTACAAAGCTGGTGCCTTCCCCCAGCTGGCTATTCACATCGATGGTGGCTCTGTGCGACTGCAGGATATTCCATGTGGCCGCAAGCCCCAGCCCGAACCCATTGGTCTTGGAAGTAAAATACGGCTCGAATATGCGGGAAATATTCTCTTCCGGGATGCCGGACCCATTATCATTGATCAATACCTTGTAATGCCGCCCTTCTGGCCGGATGGAGACATGGATCTTTCCCTCCTCCTTCGGAACTGCTTCAACGGCGTTGATAACAATGTTTAAAAAAGCGATCTTTAATTTCTCAATATCGGCCATGATAAATGCCGGATGCTCGGGATAGTGCAGCTCCATGCCAATACCCTTCAACGATATGCGATCGGAAGCCGCCGCCAGGGTGCTGTCGACTATGGCCTGCAACGGCACCCGCTGCAGGGATATCTCCGCCGGACGCGACAGGTCCAGCAGCTCCGAGATCAGCCCGTCGATACGGCCGCAGTTCCGTGCAATGATGTCGAGATAAATATTGGCATCCTCGCTGTTCAGCTCCGGCTTCAGCTGCTCCACCGACAAATTGATGTTGGTCAATGGATTCCTTACTTCATGCGCCAGCGTTCGGAGCAGCGTGGCCGTTGACCGCAGTTTCTCGATCTGGAAAGTGGCCCGCTCGATCTTTTTCAGATTGGTGATATCATGTATGATGCCCTGAATATAGGTCTCGCCGGCAGGATCCATCTGCCGCGATAAGGACAGGATACAATTCCTTTTCTCATTGGTGCGCGTCATCAGCTCCACCTCCTCGTCCTCTACTTCTCCCGTCTGCTGGAGCCGGGCCTTCAACAATGCAGCCGCATCCCTGCGGGCAAACAGATAGTATAGGCTCAGCCGCTGGAGGTCCTCCTTGCTGTACTTGAAAAGGTCGCTGGTGGCGCTATTGGCATCCCGGAATATCAGCTCCCCATCCGCCAGGAATACGGCATCCTTCGACCGCTCAAAAATGGCCCTGAACTTCCGTTCATTGGCCTTCACGGCCTTCAGATGCGCGCTGCGCTCCAAAGCATAGCGGATGCTACGCTCCAGCTTTTCCGTATTGATCTCCGACTTGACTAGGTAGTCCACAGCGCCGATATTCATGGCCTGTACGTCCACATCCCGGTTGCCGATGCCGGTGAGCAATACCAAAGGGTCCTCGCAACCCAGGGCAATAGCATCCCGTAACAGCTCCAGCCCCGTCTTTTCCCCCAGTAAATAATCGATGAAATAAATATCATAGCCGCTGTCCGCGATACGCTTCAACGCCTCCTCGTAATTATAGCACCAGTCGATCAGGAATTTCTTTTCCGGGATGTCCTTAATACAAGCCTCTATTATTAAATAATCGTCCTCGTCATCTTCCACGATCAGTACACGGGTCGGCAGATGGGATGGCAACATACTATCCTTTGAATTAGCAGTGATTTTCTTATCGTTAAAATTTACTTTCAAAGTACATTTTTTTTCATTTAGCCTCAATATCATGCCAATACTTCTTTTTTTGCATTGCTCAACGGCAGGCTGACGACAAATGTCGACCCTTCTCCCTGCCGGCTCCGGGCCGAAATAAACCCCTTATGCTTTTCCACTATCTTCTTGCAAAGAGCGAGCCCGATGCCCGTACCTTCATATTCCGCATTGGGATGCAGACGGCGGAACATATCGAATATCTGCTCAGCGTATTTCTGATCAAACCCGATGCCATTATCTTCTATGATGATCCGGCAGTACCGGGTTTCCGTTTCCTTGCCGTTGGTCAGGGCCGCGGTCATCTCATGCCGGATACGTACCTGCGGTGGCACGTCCTTTTTGCTGTATTTCAGAGAGTTACTGATCAAGTTGGAAAATAATGGCCCCATCAGCACGGCATTCACCGGCAGTACGGGCAGCGGCTCCAGCAGTATCTCGGCCTTTTTTTCCCCGATAAGGCCCTCCATCTCCGAGATCACCTCCTTCACCACATCATTCAGATCCACCTCCTCAAAGGACTCCTTTTCCCCCGATATTTTGGAGAATCGCAGGATGTCGTTGATCAGGTCCTGCATCCTTTTCGATACCTCCTGTATGCGGGAAAGATACAGCTGTCCGTCCTTATTCAAATGCTGGTAATGATCGCTCAACAGCCGGTCGCTGAACATACGCACCTTCCGCAAAGGCGCCTGCAGGTCGTGAGAAGCCATAAAGGCAAAGAGGTCCAGGTCCTTGTTAGCCTGTTCCAGCCGTGCAATGTTCTCCAGTAATTGTCTATTGAGCTCGATGACCTTCTCCTCCGACGACTTCCGCTCATTGATCTCCAGCTCCAGGCTCTTATTGATCGCCACCAGTTTCTGCTCCTGGGCCATGAGCCGGTGATTCTTCCGGTACAGATCCACAAAAACGCTCACTTTCGCCTTCAACAGCTCCGGTTTTACAGGCTTATAGATATAGTCCACCGCCCCTGCTTTATAGCCCTTGAATATATTCTCCTCCCCATAATTGTTGGCGGTGATAAAAATAATGGGTATATGCCGAAGCCTGTCCCGCTCATAGATAAGCGAGGCGGTCTCGAAACCATTCAGATTCGGCATCTGCACGTCCATCAGGATAAGGGCAAAATCAAAGTCTGAAAGCAATATCTTCAATACCTCTCTTCCCGAGCTGGCTTTGACAATACGATAGTCATTGCCTTCCAGCAATGTTTCCATGGACAGCAGATTGTCCTCCCTATCGTCCACTAACAAGATCTTTGGTTGCATTCATCGGTTTTTAGGATTATTTATAGAACCAGACCCGCATCAATGACAGCAATTGATCGATCTTCAGGGGTTTGGTGATATAGTCAGAAGCGCCCGCCTCGATGCATTTTTGACGGTCGCCCTTCATGGCCTTTGCAGTCACTGCAATGATCGGCAGCGTAGAGTTCTTATGCTCGCGCCGGATCTTCTGTGTCGTCTCATATCCATCCATCTCCGGCATCATGATATCCATCAGCACCATGTCGATCTTCTGTCTGTCGTCATTGATGATGTTGATGGCCTCCTTTCCACTCTCGGCCGTGATCACGTTTATATTGTATCTTTCAAACACCGTCGTCAGGGCAAACAGGTTACGCACATCATCATCTACGACCAGCACATTCTTTCCCGTCAGAATATCATCCTTCATCCGGATGTGCTCGATCACCCTCTTTTTCTCGATAGGAAGGTCCTTGTGATTGATATGCAGCTGCAGCACCGTCTCCTCCAGCAAATGTTCCAGGGAGTTGACCCCTTTCAGCAATACGGTATTGGAGGTGCGGTTGAGATGGTGAAGCTCTTTCTTGTCGAAATCCTTCGCACTGTACACGATCACGGGTGTAAGCTTCTTCTTGCTCTCGCTCACCTGGTTGATCAGGTCGATGCCCGAAATGTCCGGCAGTGTATAATCCAATATGATGCAGTCATAATCCTTGATATTAGTTTCCTGCAACGCTTTTCTGCCTGTCGTCGCCAGCGTGACCTCGATGTTGCCGCCCTGGAGCATCCTGGTGATCTGGGAATAATCCACTTCATTGTCCTCCACGACCAGCACTTTCTTGCCTTGCTTGCCGGCGAAGTTCACAATATCGTCGAACAGCTCGTTGAGGGCGTCGTTCTCCAGTGGCTTGAGCAGGAAGCTTCTCGCTCCTCGCTTCAACGCCAGCGTACTGTTCTCTTCCCCTGAGATGAGATGGATGGGGATATGGCGGTAGTTCAGATCGTTCCGCAACAGATCCAAAACCTTCCAGCCGCTGGTATCGGGCAGCTTCACATCCAGTGTGATGGCAATAGGGGTGAACCGGTTGATAAAATCGAACACTTCGATATAGTTGGTGGCCACCATCGCCTTTAGACCATAGGAATGCGCCTTCTCGATGATGATCTTGCCAAACCGCAGATCGTCTTCTACGATCAGCACGATCTTATCGCCAGACTGGATATTATGTCTGTCATCTCCGGTGTCGTTGATCATCTCGTTGACGATATTCATCTTGCCTCCCTCCTCGTTCGTCACCCGGAGGGAATTCAGCAGCGTATCGATCTCCCCGCTGTCTCCACCCAGCTGCATCTGCTGGTATGCGTTCAGGTTGTCCGACGTCTCCTTGGAAATGATGCCCGCGACATTCTCGATGGGTAAGAACAGGGAAAAGGTACTGCCTCTGCCGGGAACGCTTTCCAGCTCGATGGTGCCGCCCAGCAGCTCGGCCAGACCACGGCTGATGGAAAGTCCCAGCCCCGTACCTCCGTACTTACGGCTGGTAGATCCTTCCGCCTGCTGGAATGCTTCGAAGATGATATTCTGCTTTTCCTGCGGGATGCCGATACCCGTATCGCTGATGGCAAAGGCTACCACCTTGTCAGCGCTGTCCAGGTTGGGGTTGCCCGGCTTCCAGTTGTGGGCGGCCTGGTAAATCCTCAATTTGACCTCACCCTTTTCCGTAAACTTGAAGGAGTTGGAGAGCAGGTTCTTCAATATCTGGTTCAGTCGTTGCAGGTCCGTCTCCATGGATTGCGGTAGCTGCGGGTCCGTCTCAATGGTGAAGCGCAGATGTCTTGCCTCCGAGATGGGCTTGAACGTCGTCTCCACAAAGGAGGCGATCTCTCCAAAACGGACAGGCGATATATTGGCGGTGATGAATCCGGACTCGATCTTCGAAAGGTCCAGGATGTCATTGATCAGCTGGATAAGGTCATCCCCGCAGGAGTGAATGGTCTTCGCGTACCGTATCTGTTTGTCGGTGAGGTTGCCTTCTGCATTCTCATACAGCTGTTGCGCGAGGATCAAAAGACTGTTCAGCGGCGTACGCAGCTCATGGGACATATTGGCAAGGAATTCAGACTTGTACTTGGAGGTTAGGGTCAGCTGCTCTGCTTTTTCTTCCAGCGACCTTCTGGCTTCTTCCACCTCCTTGTTCTTGGCCTCCACTTCATTCTTTTGCTTCACCAGCAGCAGGGCTTTGTCCTGCAGCTCGTCATTGGTCCTTCTCAGCTCCTCCTGCTGGATCTTCAGCTCACCGGCCAGCGATTGCGACTGCGCCAGCAGCTCCTCTGTACGCGTATTCGCCTCGATGGTGTTCAGCACGATACCGATACTTTCCGTCAGCTGGCTAAGGAAGTCCAGGTGGGTCTCGCTAAAGACGTCCAGCGAGGCCAGCTCGATAACCGCCTTTACCTTGTTCTCGAACAGCACAGGCAGGATGATGAGATTGGCCGGCTTGGCGCGGCCCAGTCCCGAGCTGATCTTTATATAGTTGCTTGGCACATTGGAGAGAATGATCCTTTCCTTTTCAAAGGCCACCTGCCCCACCAGGCCTTCGCCTATGGAAAATTCCGTTGGTATATTTTTTTCCGCCCTGTAACCGTATGCCGCAAAAAGCCGCAGCTTGTCCACCCGGGTGTCTTCGTCCTGCTTGAGGATATAGAAGGCTCCATAATGAGCGATCACCACCTGCGCCAGTTCCGAGAGGATACGCTGCGTCACCGTATTGAGGTCCTTCTGTCCCTGCAGCATCTGCGTGAACTTCGCCAGGTTGGACTTGAGCCAGTCCTGCTCCTGGTTGCGGAGCGTGGTCTCCTTCAGGTTGGCGATCATCTGGTTGATGGTATCCTTCAGGGCCTCCACCTCGCCCTTTGCTTCCACACGGATGGTACGGGTAAGGTCGCCCTTGGTTACCGCAGAGGCTACCTCCGAGATAGACCGCACCTGCGTGGTGAGGTTCTGCGCCAGCTGGTTCACGTTCTCCGTCAGGTTCTTCCATATACCCGACGCGCCGGGCACACTGGCCTGGCCGCCCAGTCTTCCTTCCACACCCACCTCACGCGCCACGGTCGTCACCTGGTCGGCAAAGGTGGCCAGCGTATCGATCATCTCGTTGATGGTATCCGTCAGCTGGGCTACCTCCCCGCGGCTTACGATGGAGAGTTTCTGTTTCAGGTTGCCCGTAGCCACGGCCGTCACCACCTTGGCAATACCGCGCACCTGATTGGTAAGGTTGGAAGCCATCATGTTTACCGAGTCGGTAAGGTCCTTCCAGGTACCGGCTACACCCCTTACCTCGGCCTGACCGCCTAATTTGCCTTCCGTACCTACCTCACGCGCCACACGCGTCACCTCGAAGGCAAAGGAGTTCAGCTGCTCCACCATCGTATTGATCGTATTCTTAAGATCCAGTATCTCGCCTTTTACGTCAATGGCCACCGTCTTGGACAGGTCGCCGGAAGCCACCGCCTTGGTCACTTCCGCAATGTTACGCACCTGCGCCGTCAGATTACCCGTCATCGAGTTCACGGAGTCGGTAAGGTCCTTCCACGTACCGGCCACACCGGGCACAAAGGCCTGACCACCTAATTTGCCATCCGTACCCACCTCACGCGCCACACGCGTCACTTCCGAGGCAAAGGCGCGCAGCTGGTCCACCATCGTATTAAGGGTCTCCTTCAGCTGCAGGATCTCTCCGCGCACATCCACCGTGATCTTTTTCGACATGTCCCCGTTGGCCACGGCAATGGCCACCTCGGCAATATTGCGCACCTGCGCCGTCAGATTGCCCGCCATCTGATTCACGGAGTCGGTAAGGTCCTTCCACGTACCGGCCACACCGGGCACAAAAGCCTGACCACCTAACTTTCCTTCCGTGCCCACCTCACGCGCCACACGCGTCACCTCCGAAGCAAAACCCCGGAGCTGATCCACCATCGTATTGATCGTATTCTTCAATTCCAATATCTCACCCTGCACGTCCACCGTAATCTTACGGGAAAGGTCTCCATTGGCCACGGCTGTCGTTACCTCTGCGATATTGCGCACCTGCGCCGTCAGATTGCCCGCCATCTTGTTTACGGAGTCGGTAAGGTCCTTCCAGGTACCGCCTACCCCCGGCACGTCCGCCTGGCCGCCTAATTTACCTTCCGAACCCACCTCACGGGCCACACGCGTCACTTCCGAGCCAAACGAGTTCAGCTGGTCCACCATCGTATTGATCGTATTCTTCAGCTCCAGTATTTCCCCCCTCACATCCACCGTGATCTTACGGGAAAGATCCCCCTTCGCCACGGCCGTCGTCACCTCCGCGATATTACGCACCTGTGCCGTCAGATTGCCCGCCATCTGGTTCACGGAGTCGGTAAGGTCTTTCCATACGCCTCCTACCCCTTCCACGGCGGCCTGACCGCCCAGTTTACCTTCCGAACCCACCTCACGCGCCACACGCGTCACTTCCGAGGAGAAAGAGTTCAGCTGGTCCACCATCGTATTGATCGTATTCTTCAATTCCAGGATCTCTCCCTTCACATCCACATCGATCTTACGGGAAAGGTCGCCCGTAGCCACGGCCGTCGTCACCTCCGCGATATTACGTACCTGCGAGGTGAGGTTGGACGCCATCTTGTTCACCGAGTCGGTAAGATCCTTCCAGGTACCGCCCACACCCGGCACATCGGCCTGGCCGCCTAGTTTACCTTCCGAACCTACCTCACGCGCCACGCGCGTTACCTCCGAAGAGAAGGAGTTCAACTGGTCCACCATCGTATTGATCGTATTCTTCAATTCCAGGATCTCCCCTTTCACGTCCACCGTGATCTTACGGGAAAGGTCCCCCTTCGCCACCGCCGTCGTCACCTCCGCGATATTACGCACCTGCCCGGTAAGGTTGCTGGCCATCCCATTCACGGAGTCGGTAAGGTCCTTCCAGGTACCACCCACCCCTTTCACATGGGCCTGACCACCCAGCTTCCCCTCCG
>DASZWE010000531.1:0-3650 GCA_035546735.1 Puia sp. | reverse complement strand
CATCCCCGATATCCGGTATACCCTCGATGGCGACATGATGATCGTGATTGCCCGGACTTTCTTTAAAAGGAAGATCCGCAAGAACCTGCAGGGCGGCTCCTACATCGACCTCGCCGCCATGCTAAAAGCCAATATGCCCATGCTGGACGCCCAGATGAACAGGACCCTGGCCCCCAACCTCTATACCCGCGGTGAAATAAAGGAGCTGAAAATGATAGGCCTCCTGGCCGGGGACAAATCTATTCAGACTCAGCTCTTTGTAAAAGCCGACCTCAGCGTCGTCAGCACAGGCCTGCCCAGATAAGGCTGGGCCTGCTCCTACAGGCCCACAGGCATAAAATATCCCCTCCGCCCAAAGCAACCATTAACATTTCATTATCGTAACTTTCTAATGTATACAGGTAGTTTGCGCGTTTAATCAACCAGGACGCTCACCACTTAAGCTACACATCCATTTTGATCTCGTCGAACTCGCAAATACTCGCTTTGATAGAAGGCTGCAGGTCCAATGACAGGACCAGCCAAAAAGAGCTTTATACAATGCTCAAGGACTACGCTATGAAAATATGCTATCGTTACCAAAACAACCTTGAACAGGTAGAGGAGATAATGAATGAAGGCTTCATCAAACTTTTCAAGAACATTCATCAATTTGAGGAGTCACGCCACACAGACATCCTGGCCTCCCTCAAAGGCTGGTTCAAACGCATCCTCGTCAACACCTGCATCGACCACTATCGAAAGAACGCATCCTACATCAATGGACAAGTACTGTCCGAAGACACAGAGAACATTGCGGACCGGCAGGAATCTGGCCTCGACATATTATCCTACAAAGAGATCATCGAAGCCATCCGCCTCCTGTCCCCGGCTTATCGCACCGTATTCAACCTGTTCGTTATAGAAGGTCTGACGCACGAAGAAATAGCCGGCCAGCTGGGTATTTCCGTCGGATCATCCAAATCCAATCTGTCGAAAGCCAGAGAAAACCTACGAAAAATTCTAACAAAAAAAACCGATCATAAAGCATATGTTGAACCTATCCGATAATGAATTGGACCGCCTGAGCCGGGAAGCTGCCAGCCAGCATGACCCTGGTGACCTGATTGGTCCCCAGTCATGGGAGAGGTTGGAACTGCGCCTGGATAAGGAATTGGGCAGGGCTGGCCCGGATATGTCACGCGGACTGCGCGGCATCCGGCGCTTGCCTTTTCAATATGCCCCGGTACTCCTTCTCGTCGTGGGGGTCACCTGGTATTTTGTCAAAGCCAAAGGACGCAAGCCCGAGTCCTCCGGCAGCCCCCCCCTGACAGTCGTAAAAACCCCGCACCAGCAGGCGGGAGCGGACTCCATTTCATCACTCAACAACTCTGCCTATAGCGATAAATCTACTTCTACATTTTACCCCGGCGGGGACAGCCCCTCCGGTACCGCGGCCGTAACGCCTACGGCCCCCGACCGCGTGATTGCTGACGACCACCGCACGGCTTCCGGCAAGGACAACCCGTTCGCGGACAAAACATACCCCGGACCCAACAGCGCAGCTCCCGGGCCGGCCAATCATTCCGGCACATCATCAGGACCCGGCCGCACCGTCCCAGACCTGGCCAACCATTCCGGCACATCGTCAGGACCCGGCCGCACCGTATCCGTCCCGGACCACACAGCCTCCGGACTCGCCAACAATGCCGGCGCCAACCACACAGGCTCCAGCCTGACCCATTCATCCGGCTCCGATCGCACCGGCGGCCTGACCCATCATCGGCCCCACAGATATCCCGGCGACAACAAGACATCCGGCAACCAGACCGCCCTGCAGGATCATACAACCCGGCAGACACAGTCCCCCTCGTCCGACGAACCATCCGACCCGGAGCATGTCTATATCCAGCACCCCTTCTCCCTGCGCGGCCACCCCGGCACCAACGACCTCGCCCTGCGAGCAGACTCCGCCCTGCAGGCCTATGCTGCCCGGACCGCGAAAGACCCTGGCAAAAAACCAGGCCCATCCAATCATATCAATCGCGGCCTCGCCATCGGTCTTCAGTTCGCACCCGACTTCACATCCGTCAACGCCCTGTCAGGCGACAAGCCCGGCAGCAGCATCGGCCTTACCCTCGACTATCAGGTCCTGGATAGATTGCACCTGGGCACAGGCATCCTCTACTCCAGAAAGAACTATACCGCCCGGGGAATGGATTATCATGTGCCCCCCGATTACTTCATGCAGAATTTCATGAAACCCGTGGACTTTGTAAAGGGCACCATGAATATGCTGGAAATACCCATCACGGTACGCTATGATTTCAGCGTGACAGGCAATACCATTTTCTTTGCCAGCGCCGGTGTCTCCAGCTACCTGTTCGGAAAGGAACATTGCAACTATTATTACGACTTCTTTGGAAGGGAGGCATGCCGGAACTTCCAATATTCCAATACACCCAATGGACTCTTTTCCTCCATCAACCTGTCCCTGGGAGTAGAGACAGGGATCAGCAACAGTGTCTCCATACTGGTAGCGCCCTATATGAAACTACCCACCAGCGACATGGGCTTTGGAAAAGTCCGCATGAACAGCGTAGGCATCAATTTCGCCATACACTATGCACCCGTCATCCGACACAAAAGATACAGTCACCCGTGAGATGCCCGCCAGGGCATCTCACTATTTTACATCAAACCATACAGGAGTCTCATTATTCCAGTCCCCATTGTAGTTGATGGAAAGCTCCTCCCCCGCTTTTATAAAACGCACCGCCTTCACAGATATCAGCTCCTCCTCATAATCCATCTCATATTCACAATTACTACGATACGAATGGTTGTAGATGGGAATATAGCCCAGCGCCATACAACAACCCTTCGGGTCCTGCCCCCATTCGAATATGTAATCGTGCAGCAGCGTTTGGTCCAGTAACTTTCTCTCCTCACGGGTCATGACAATGACAGGAGCGATCTCGACGACCACCCCCTTTTCAATATCCGCCGTAGTAAACACTCCCCTGCCCTTCCCGCCGGTTGGCGCTATCACGAGCGTTGGTAAGATCATCCGGAAAAACTCTTTTTTTTTGACGGAACAAGATACCGTTTTTTGCCAACTCCCCTACTCGACATTTCATCTGCCCGGCCCGTCGATTTCTCGCCACATCTTATCCAGCCCGGCCCCTCGATTTTCCCTGCATTTTATCCGGCCCCGTCCCTCGGTTCCTCTCACATTTTATCCGGGCCAACGAGTAGATTCTAGCCATTTTAACGTAGGTTTGGGGCGCATGTCTGTTGACCAGGAGCACGATAACACCCATGAGCAATTCCAGCTAATGATCCAATCCGAGGACGTACTGCGGATCAGGGAATTTTTGAACAATCAGAACATCAGCGATATTGCTGAGCTGATATACGAATTCCCCGACTACGAGTCCCAGATCATTGCCAATATGAGCATCCACCGGGCCGCCAGCGCCTTCAAGATCCTCGACACACCGACCCAAAAAAGGATTATACAAGAGCTGCCCGCCTTCAAAACAGCCGAACTGCTGAACGACCTTTCCGCCGATGACCGCACCGCCTTCCTGGAAGAGCTCCCCAGCGAAGTAGTAAAAGAGCTTATCAAGACCCTCGACCCCGAAGAAAGAAAGATCACTTTATCTCTT
>DASZWE010000530.1:0-3759 GCA_035546735.1 Puia sp. | reverse complement strand
TATTTCAAGCAAAATATCAACCCGGGCTTTGCACAGATAGTGGGTGAATATATCTATTCTTCCTCCTATGACCTGGGCGAATTCTGGTCGACGACCTTTATATACCCGGGCAGCCCTGTGTCCGATGCCCAGAATAACCTGGCCGTGTATTCGGGCGGTCCTGATGCGACCATGAGCTTTGGAGCGATGGGATGTGCGGACTACAACCGTACCATGCGCGTGACAATGAATGGCTCTACCCTGATCGATACGGCCGTGGTCAGCTTCAACGACATGAATGTCACCAAGCCCGTACCGATAAGCCTGCTCAGCGGCAATACTGCCAACGTACAGTTTATCAATACCAGCGCCTCGACGGATGACAGGATCGTGGCTTCCTACTATGAGCTGAACTATCCCCGAAAATTCGATTTCGGGGGCCGTTCTAATTTTTATTTCGAGCTGCCGGCAAAGCCAGCGGGCTATTTTTTAAAAATAAATAACCTGGCCGTGACCGGGGGCAATACGCCGGTGTTGTATGATCTTACCAATGGGCTTCGATATACCGCCCTTGTAGGGCCTGGCACCACGCTGTCCTTCCTGCTGGCGGGCTCCGCCTCCACGCGCAGGCTGGTTCTCGTAAATGAAGACCCCTCTACCGTGAGCACGGTTACAACCCTCACGCAAAGGACCTTTACCAATTACGCCCTCCCTGCCAACCAGGGTAACTACGTCATCATCAGCCATTCGTCTTTATTTACCGGAAGCCATGGCAACAATCCCGTAGCGGACTACGCCAGCTACCGGAACTCTGCGGCAGGTGGCAGCTTCAATACCCATATTTATGATATCGATGAGCTGCAGGATCAATTTGCATTCGGGATCAAGAAACATCCGTTGTCCATTATGAATTTTCTACGCTATGCGCGGGCAACTTTTGCGAGTAAGCCTCAATTTGTGCTATTGATCGGGCATGGGATGACATATGTGGATTATAATTTGTATGCCGACCGGTACCATGATCCGCTGGCAGACAAGCTGAACCTCATACCCACCTTTGGGTATCCGGCGTCGGACAATAAACTGGCTGCAGCCAATGTTCTGGATGCCGTCCCTGCCACGCCGATAGGAAGGTTGTCGGTGGTGACGGGCGCCGAGATCGAGACCTACCTGGATAAGGTCAAGCAGTATGAGCTGACGCAGGCTACCGCCCCCAATACCGTGGATGGGCGGCTTTGGATGAAGAATGTGCTGCATCTGACGGGGGTGAGTGAACCTTTTTTGGGGACCATCCTTTGTAATTATATGTACTCTTACAAGGATATCATTGCCGGCAGCCTGTATGGTGCGAATGTCTCTACCCTGTGCGATGGTAATGCCGGCTCCGTATCCCAGGTGCCCCTGGGATTGATCTCGGGTCTTTTCAGCAATGGTTTTAGCATGTTGAACTATTTTGGACACTCCACGAATTCCTCACTGGGCTACAATCTGGATGACCCTTCCGGCTATAACAATCCTGGCAAGTATCCCATTTTTTATCTCAACGGTTGCGATGCGGGCGACTTTTTTATATATGATGCCAGCCGTTTTACGACAAGCGAGACCATTTCAGAGAAATATGTGCTGGCGAAGGACCGTGGCGCCGCGGCCATCATAGCGAGCACGCACTTCGGTATCGTCAATTACCTGAACCTGTTGTTGTACGGTCTGTATAACCTGATCGACCAGACGGATTACGGCAAGCCTATCGGCGTCATCCAGCAGGATGCCCTGCAGGCATTGATCAATGTAGCACCGGGAGATTATTTTGCACGGCTGCATGCCGAGGAGATGACCACGCATGGTGATCCATATCTGAAGCTGAACCAGGGTGCGCTGCCTGACTACGATATAGAAGCACCCCAGGTGGTCATCAATCCCTCTTTTATAGCCATCAGCAACAGTAACTTTACAATAAGCGCCAAGTTCTATAATCTTGGCAAGGTATCTACGGATTCCATAACGATCCTGATCCGGCAAAAATATCCCAATGGGACGGTAGCTACGCTGTTGAGTAAGAAAATTCCTGGTATCGCATACTCCGACTCCGTGCAGCTCGTAGTCCCCATTAACCCGGACAGGGACAAGGGACAGAATGAGCTCACCGTCAGCATCAATTCCGACAATAGCGTGACGGAAACTACATATGCCAACAATACTGTCACCAGCAGCTTCTATGTTTTCGAGAATGAAGCCACTCCTATCTATCCCTATAACTATGCGATAATCAATACTCCTACCACCAAGTTGTATGCATCCACGGCGGACCCCTTCACCACCCTGCAGCAATTCGCCGTGGAAATAGATACTACCGAGGCATTCAATTCCCCGTCCAAAATTGCAAAGACTTTTTCGGCCGCCGGAGGTATCCTGGAGATCGATCCGGGTATTACTTTCCAGGACAGCGTTGTATATTACTGGCGGATAGCGATCGTTCCCGCCGCGGGCGGCACATATATCTGGAATACATCGTCCTTTGTATATATCGACCCGCTGCACAGCGGTGTGGGATATAACCAATCGCATTATTACCAGCACCAGGCTTCCACTCCGACGATCATGTACCTGGATTCCGCCAGCCGGCTGTGGAAGTTCCCGAACCATTTGAATAACCTTTATATACGTAATACCACGTATCCTGACGGCGCCGGCGCCAGCACGGATCAGGGGTTTAGCACAAACGTGAATGAAGGTCAGTTCACCGTAGGACCGGGTTGCGGATACGATGAGATCATATTCAACGTGTACGACTCCGTTACTTTCCGTCCATGGGCAAATAATTATTCGGGTCCGACGGGTCTCTATGGCAGTAAGCGGTCCACCTGCGGCCCCAATCGAGGATACAATTTTGAATTCAACCTGAACACCAGCACTACCCGCAAACAGGCGATGGATTTCCTGGACATGCTGCCAGTGGGCACCTATATCGAAGCAAGGAATAATGACAACCCCGATCCGGCGGGTAACACCTATCCTTTGGCATGGGCAGCGGATACGGTCCTGTACGGTCTGCACAATTCCCTGTACCACCGATTCCATGACGCGGGGGTCACGTTCCTCGATTCGTTTACCAGACCAAGGGCATGGGCTTTTGTTTATCAAAAGGGGGTTAGTTCTTTCATGCCCCGGTTTGCGATATCCAACGATGCAACGGACGCCATTGCCCTTACCGTAGACTGTCCATCGCCAGACACATTAGGTTTTGTCACCTCCCCCATATTCGGACCTGCCAAAAAATGGGATAAGATACACTGGAGAGGTTCTTCGCTCGAATGGCCAGCGACGGATTCGGCGATCGTCCAGGTGGTGGGCATCGATACAGCCGGCAATAAGACGACATTATATAACATCGACAGGAGTCAGCAGGACTTCGATATATCTTCCATCGATATCAACCAATATCCCTATCTGCAGATGGTCCTGAATACGATGGATACCCATCATGGCACGCCATATCAGTTAAGATACTGGAGGATAGAGGATGTGCCTTCGCCGGAAGGAGCGTTGGCGCCTAATCTGTACCTGAAAGTTAAGGATACCGTGAACCAGGGTGAGCCGCTGGAGTTCGCCATTGCCTTCAAGGATATAAGCCCCTATGCATTCGACAGCATGCAGCTCAAGGCTTATATTGTGGATAAGAACAATGTGACCCATACGGTCCAGCTACCCAAGAAAAGGCCGATCGCCAGCGGAGACTCGCTGATATTCGACTATATCATCGATACGAAGAGCTATCCGGGT
>DASZWE010000529.1:0-3755 GCA_035546735.1 Puia sp. | reverse complement strand
CATGGAGTAAAGGGAAGTTGAAAATATCGAAGTAAGCGGGTTCGGCAAAGGCGGCCCCTTCCTTCTCCTTGAATTTTTTTACTTCGGTGGGCGTGCGAAGGGCGATCATGATATCGTCATAATTGGCGATGCGGGCCGTCTGTTCGCCAAAGGTATAGTCCTTACGGAATACCAGCCCAAAGGCGGGAGGAACGCTGCCCGCATAATGGATAATGTCGCGGTGCTGCTCCGTGACAAAGCGATAGATGCGGTCTTTGTCCTTATGAAAAGTATCAAAGCTAAGATGGTACTTCACCAGGGTGAAGATGAGGATGCCACAGGTCATGCTAAGGGCAAGACCCAATATATTGATGGCGCTGTAGGCCTTGTTTTTCAATAGCACGCGGATGGCTATCTTCCAATAATTTTTTAGCATGATAATTTTGGGACAAGAAGGGTGCCATGCGTACAGGGCGTTAAAAATGATAGGGTTATGAGTTTATTTGCCATGACTGATGTTCGGATTTGATACAACCGGTGTCACCCTATCAGTACAGGAGGGCCGATAGGAATTCATTCCGGAATTTTCCTTCCGGATCCGTCTCCGCGGCCAGCTTTTTAAAGTCGTCCAGCTTCTCATAGTGGCGCTGCAGTATGGCCGGGGACATGGTGAATAGTTTGCCCCAGTGCGGCCGGGCCTGAAAGGGGGACAGCTCTTTTTCGATGAGGGGGAGCAGCCTGCTGACCGCGGGCCAGTCCGGGCGCCAGGTGAAATGGAGGGCGACGGAGTCCCGGTGTCTGTTGGGGCTCAGCCAAAGCTCATCGGCCGCAATGGTGCGGATCTCGGAGATGAAAAGATGGGGGCTGATCTGCGGTCCCAGCCGGGCGACGGCCAGCACGGCCTCGACGCCGTGATGAAAGGGGACAAAATATTCCGACTGCAGCTCGGCGCCGGAGCTGGGTGTAAAGCCCATCCTGAAATGCGGGAGCCGCTCGTGCCAGGGGCCCGGTATGCCCATCTGCTCGGTGCAATTTTCTGCGGGAGTGCCGGCGATGGGATGGAGGGGTCGGGTGGCGGCCCGGGCGCCGAAGAGGTCGTGGGACCGGCCTGATCCTTCGTCCGGGGAGACCTTACTCTTCACCCACACCTCGTTGATCGCATCCTGTCGCCAGTCTGTAAAGAGGCTTACGCTGTAGCCGGCGGAAAGTATCTTTTCAAAATTTGTTGTCAGCTCTGTTATGGGCAGATGTTCATAGACTGTCTGACGGATCTCGTACCGTGGCTGGATGGATAAGGACAGTTTTGTCACTACACCCAATGCACCCAGGTTGACCGCTGCCGCGTGGACCAGGTCTTTTTTGTCGATGGATCTTATCTCTCCGTCGCTTGTAACCAGCTCCAGCGCCGTGACAGCCGTGGCCAGATTGCCGTTACCGATGCCTGATCCATGGGTGGCCGTAGCGATGGAGCCCGCCACGGAGATATGAGGGAGAGAGGCCAGGTTGTGCAGGGCGTAACCCTTCTCATCCAGGTAGGGCGCCAGCTCGCCATATTTGATGCCCCCTTCTACCGTGACGGTCTGTGCGGCGGGGTCGAGGGATATGACCTTGTTCAATCTGTCGGTGGAGATAAGGTGATGCCCGCTGTCGGCGATCCTGTTAAAGGAGTGGCGTGTGCCCAGGACCCTGCATTTTTGTAGCTGCCGTACCAGTGTCTGTATTGCTTCGACTGAATGGGGATGATGTATATGGGGAGTGCTGTATTCGATGTTGCCGGCCCAATTCCGTGTATTCATGGGGCTAAGGTAGCAGAAATCGTCGACGAAAGACGTTGAGCGAAGACGGAAGACCCTGATGATGCCCCGCGGTTCGTGTAGATGCGATGGGGCAGGGTCCGTCTATTTTGCTGCCGGAGGGCCTGTCTGCGTGTTAGTTTCGGGGTATGGAAAAAATAGTAACAACACTGATCGCAGGGCTTATTCTTTGGCTGAGCGCCCTGCCAGCCATGGCACAGCAAGATGTGCCGCCCACGCCCAGCTGGGTCTCGGATAGGGGATACTGGGTCGTCGAAAGCCGGAACGATTCCTCTATCGTATATTTTTATAACAACGATAATCAGCTGGTACATAAAGAGCAGCTGGCTGGGGTCCTGAATGTCGGAAGACGAAAGACAAAGCTGCGGCTTACGCGGACGCTGGAACAAGTGGTGCCGGCCTTTAGTCGACAAAACAGGCCCATCCATCGACAAATGATGAGTGGGGATGCAAGTTCGGCGGGTCAGCCGTAACTTTATATCATGGGCCCCTATCCATTTATATTTTCCAATAAGCTCCGTTACCGGTTGCGGCGGCATCTGGCCTTTTGGAGTATATGGGGATTATCGCAGGCCATTTTATATTCATTTGTCACGGGTATCGAGGGGCAAAGCTGGCTTATGAGATTGGGCATGTCCACGGTGAATTCGATAGGTTTTATGCCGGCCCATCTGTTCCTTGCGTATTCGCTGATGTATTTTGTCACACCCCGATACCTGTTGAAAGAAAGATATATTGCTTCGGCGGTGATGACCCTGCTGCTGTTCTTTCTTACGGGAGTGATCTCGGCGGCATTGGGAGTTTATTTCCTCCCTTATTCAAGACTGTGTCTGGGATTTCCAACTATGCATAATACAGATACGAATTTCGGATATAGCCTTCTGGGGGGATTGCGCGGAGCCTGCACTATCGGCGGCGTGGCGGCTGCCATCAAGCTGATGAAATACTGGTATGTCAAGCAGGCGCGTAACCTGGAATTGCAGAAAGAGAATATCGCCGGTCAGTTGCAGCTGCTCAAAGCCCAGATACACCCTCACTTCCTTTTCAATACCTTGAACAACATGTATGCTCATGCGCAGGTGGGGTCGGCCTCCGCGCCGGTGCTTATTGCCGGGCTGTCGGACCTGCTGCGCTATATGCTGTATGAAGGCAATCAGGCCCTGGTGCCTTTTGACAAGGAGCTGAAGATGATAAAGGACTACTTTGTGCTGGAGCAGGTGCGTTATGGCAATAAGCTGGATGTGAGCCTGGAGCTGCCTGCCGACACGAAGGGGCTTTATATTACGCCCCTGCTGTTGCTGCCCTTTATCGAGAACTGCTTCAAGCACGGGACCAGCCATGTGCTGGACCAGCCCTGGATCAGCCTGCGGATCACGGTGGAAGAGGACAGGATGAAGATGAAGCTGCTGAATGGCAAGGCGGACGGGAATACTTCTCCTGCTCCTGCCGGCGGTATTGGCATTATCAACGTGACGCGGCGCCTGGAGCTGCTGTACCCGAAAAAACATCAGCTGAATATCAAAGATGAGGAGGACGTGTTTATCGTCAACCTGCAGCTGCAATTGGAGCGGCGTACGAAGTCCGGGACCAGTCCCATAAATGAAATGGCCTATGAACAGTTCTCAGCCAAATAACATCCGGTGTCTGATCGTGGATGACGAGCCTCCCGCCCGTGATATCCTCCGGCGATACATCGGCGAGATGCCGATGCTGGAGCTGGCGGGAGAGTGTGGCAATGCGATGGAGGCATTGAATATATTGCAGCATCGTCCTGTCGACCTGCTGTTCCTGGATGTGCGCATGCCGCAGCTAAAAGGTACGGAGCTGGTGAAGATATTGAAGAACCCGCCGAAGGTGATCTTTACCACGGCGCATGCGGACTATGCGCTGGAAGGATATGAATTAGATGTGGTGGACTATCTGCTAAAGCCTATCCAGTTCGACAGGTGGGTCAAGGCCGTG
>DASZWE010000528.1:0-2538 GCA_035546735.1 Puia sp. | reverse complement strand
TACGGAAAGCGAGCAGCTCGTACAGGAAGCCATCAATAATATGATGCAGCATCGTACCAGCATCGTCATCGCCCACCGCCTCAGCACCGTCCGGCATGCGGATGACATCATTGTCCTCCAGAAAGGGGTCATCGTCGAGAGAGGCACCCATGACCAGCTGATTGAGCAGAATGGATTTTACAGGAAGCTCGTGGATATGCAGGAAGTAAAATAGGCTGGACCGTCCTTCTAAAGCTCTGATCTTTTCACTATCTTTAATGGTAGCTATTACTGTTATGCACTACAAATCCCTGATCCTCCTTATCCTGTCATTCGGGGCCTTGCGCATCGCCATAGCCCAGCCCTCTGCAAGCCCACCAAAAGAAGAGGCGGTCAAGGCCATTCGAAAGGTCTTTCAGAGCATCAACCAGGACCATACCTTAACCGTTGTATCACTGACTCCCGAAGAAATAGAAGATGTTATAGGAGCATCACCCGACAATGGCGCCGGGATCACCGGCTATTATAAAAAGGATACCCTCCGCAAAATGGTGGTCGAGGTTGGTCCGTCCTACGGCTTGGTAAGGCAGGAATATTATTATCAAAATGGTCAGCCCGTCTTTATCTACGATACGGAAAAAAGCTTTCCCGCCACTGATAGCAGCATAGATCATTCGCGACTGGTCCTTAATTTCGAAGGGAGGTATTATCTAAACAACGGCGCTATTATTGACACTAAGCTCAAAGGCAAAAAACGTTTTGAAGAAGAGGTTAATACGGCCTACATCCGAAAGGTGATAGCATATGGCAGGGATTATTCCAACGCACTATACAAACATTACAGGAAATGAAAATAAAACACTTGTTGGCCCTGCTCCTCATAGGATATGGCATCGACATGCTAGCCGCTTTTCAGAAGATCCTGCACATGGCAGGCTCGGACTTCCTCTTCCTGGTAGCCTTGATATGCAAGCTCGTAGCTGTTTTATTGCTTATAGTGAAGCTCCTGACTACGCAGAAGGGCAAAGATTTCTTAAATTGGTAGAATAAAATGCATTGCTATGGCCAACCCGCTGTCCCGCAGATCATTTATAAAATCAGGCGCCGGTATGCTGGGCCTGCCCCTCATTGGATCATCAGCATTGGCCAGCCTGGCCGAAGGTTCCGCCACCGAAAGCTCTCAGCCCGATCACTCCGCCCTCGAAGGTTCGCAACCCGCCGTCCCCAAAAAACTCCCGCCTCTTTCCTTCTCCACCCTGGGATGCCCCGACTGGACCTTCCCCGCCATCATGGACTTTGCCAAAAAGAATAACTACCAGGGCATCGAAGTACGAGGCATACTCCGGCAAATGGACCTGCCCAAATGCCCCGAATTCAACAGCCCCACCGCCATCGCCGCCACGCTCCGGCAAATGCACGACCACGACCTCCGATTCGTAGATCTCGGCTCCTCCACCGAGCTCCATCATGCCGAGGCAGCCACCCGCAAGGAACACCTGGACCATGGTCGTCAATTCATCGATCTCGCCCACGAGCTGCACTGCCCCTATATCCGCGTATTCCCCAACCAGCTGCCAAAGGATCAGGACAGGAATGCCACCATCGATCGCATCGTCAAAGGACTCATCGAACTGGGCGAACATGCCCGCAACAGCGGCGTCACCGTATTAATGGAATCACACGGCGAGGTAGTGGACAGCGCCCTCCTCGAACAGATCATGAAAGGCGCGGAAGGACCCAACACCGGCATGGTATGGGATATCTACAATATGTGGTCCATTACAAAAGAGCCACCCGCTCAGGTATACGGACGACTGAAGAAATATATCCACCACACCCATATCAAGGACGGTAAGACCATCGGCGGTCATATGGTCGATGGCCGGATGGTGGACGGCAAAGAACAATACCTCTTTCTCGGACAAGGTGACTCCCCCATCTTCGACGCCATCAAGCTCCTGTACGATGACGGCTATCCGGGCTTTTACAGTTTCGAATGGGAAAAATTATGGCACCCCGAAATTGCCGCCCCCGAACTGGCCCTCGCGGATTATCCCAAAAAGATAAAGGAGTTTATCAGCACGCTCTGATCGATGTGAAATAATTTCCCCCATACGGATTAATAGACGTACATTACTGAACGTATGCGGATAAAACCGTCTTCCGATCACTAAAAAAAAGTTCTGTGAAAATATGCGTCATCACCACCTCGCACGGGCAACTGGGCGAGACAGGCCGTAAGACGGGCACATGGCTGGAAGAACTGGCCGTCCCTTATTATATATTCAAGGACGCCGGCGCCGAGATGACGCTGGCCTCTCCCCTGGGAGGCCGCATACCGATAGACCCCAAGAGCGAGTCCATTATAGTCTCGACATCGACAACCCGCCGCTTTCAAAAAGATCCGGAAGTAGCTCACTGGCTCTCACACTCCATCCCCCTGGCTGCGTTGAAAGCTTTCAATTTTGATATGGCTTTCCTGCCCGGTGGACACGGTGCGATATGGGACTTTGCAGATAATGTTCCCTTAATACAGTTGTTGGAAGACTTTATCAGGCA
>DASZWE010000527.1:0-3207 GCA_035546735.1 Puia sp. | reverse complement strand
GCATCACAGGGTCCATCATGCTTCCAATCCCCGCTACCTGGATAAGAACATGGGCATGTTCCTCATCATATGGGACCAGCTTTTCGGCACCTACCAGCCCGAGCTGTCCGAAGAAGATTACCAACCCGTTAAATATGGGCTTACCAAGCCGCTCGAAAAAACGGACCCCGTCAATGTCATCTTTCACGAATGGAATAACATCGGCAAGGATATTTCCCGTAAGGACATCGGCTGGAAAGAAAAATGGTATTATCTGTTCGGCCCTCCGGGATGGAGTCATGACGGAAGCAGACAAACCAGTGAGCAAATGCGGGAAACCGAAGCTGGCACTGACGGGAAACCGCAACAGCAGGAGTCTATTTTAATTTAGTTTTAATTTTTACTAACACCTCTTAACATCTTTCCGGATTAATTTTACGGCAGCATTTAGTTCATGCTTACTCACAGCAATAAGTTTTAGCATTAAGTTTTAGGGTTTAGGGGTTTTTAAAGAAATAGGTCGATCCGGTTAGTTTCAACATACGGGACGACCTTTTTCATTTAGCCAATGTCCCGGCCTGTTCGTCCATATCCGGCCAGGGTCGATCCGCATAACCCCCAGATAATCACGATTTATCCACCGGGGCGACCACCACCGTCCAAATCTGCTGTTTTCTCCTGCAAGGGCCGTAACTTTGCACATCTTTTTATAAAGTTTTTTAATCGGTCAACCCCCCAATACTTGTATGAATCTATTTGAAAAACAGGCTAGTGAGTTCATAGGTCGTCACATCGGCCCCAATGAAGAAGAGGCCGCGCAGATGCTGAGGACCATCGGTGTGAGCTCGCTGGATGATCTTATTGGCAAAACCATTCCCGCCTCCATCCGTGACAAGGAAGGTCTTTCCCTGTCCGGCCCTATCAGCGAGCATCAGTACTTAATAGAGCTGAAGCAGGTAGCTGCCCGGAACAAGGTCTTCAAATCCTATATCGGGCAGGGCTATTACGATACCATCGTGCCCAGCGTCATCTTACGGTGCCTTTTTGAGAATCCGGGCTGGTACACCCAGTATACCCCTTACCAGGCAGAGATCGCACAGGGTCGCCTGGAAAGCCTGTTGAATTTCCAGACGATGGTAGCCGACCTGACGGCTCTCCCGCTCGCAAACGCCTCTCTGCTGGATGAAGGCACCGCAGCCGCAGAAGCCATGACCATGTTCTTCAACCTGAAGAATAAGGATCACGAGCATGTCACCACCCCCAAATTCTTTGTCGACTCGAATATATTCTCCCAGACAAAAGATATTCTTTTAACCCGCAGTCTCCCGTTGGGGATCCAGCTGGTGGAAGGCGACTATCGTAAGGCCGTCCTCGACAGTTCCTATTTCGGGGCCATTGTGCAATATCCTGCCAGCGATGGGGCTGTGGAAGATCATAAGCAGTTCATACAACAGGTGCATGCGTCGAACGCATATGTAGTGATGGCTACGGATCTGTTGGCGCTGACCC
The DNA here is from genome assembly GCA_035546735.1 of Puia sp. Lineage (GTDB taxonomy): Bacteria > Bacteroidota > Bacteroidia > Chitinophagales > Chitinophagaceae > Puia. Next base: position 1,719 of record DASZWE010000527.1, on the reverse strand, counting down.
TGCTGACGCCTCCCGGTGAATTAGGCGCAGACGTGGCTGTCGGCAGCTCCCAGCGTTTGGGTGTACCGATGGGATTCGGAGGCCCACATGCCGCCTTCTTCGCTGCCAGGGACGAATTCAAACGGAGCATTCCGGGACGCATCATCGGCGTAAGCATCGATGCACAGGGCAACCGTGCGCTGCGTATGGCATTGCAGACCCGCGAACAGCACATCAAACGGGAAAAAGCTACTTCCAACATCTGTACCGCCCAGGCCCTGCTGGCCAATATGGCAGCCATGTACGCCGTATACCATGGCGGCGCAGGTCTTACCAATATCGCCAAACGGACCAGTCTGCTGGCAAGAACGTTGTCGAATGAGCTGGGCGAGCTGGGCTATAATAATCTCAACTCCTCCTATTTCGACACGGTGAAGATCAAGGTATCCGATGCGGCAGCCATCCGACGCCTGGCCGAAGCAAGCGGTATGAATTTCCGGTATTATGACGAAGCCTGCATCGGCATCACCCTGGATGAAACAACGACACAGCAGGATGTGCTCAATATCCTGGGTGTCTTCCATGAGGCAGCGGGCAGCCACCTGGTCACTGCCACCTTTGAAGTGGAGGACGATACCCTGGACAATATTCCTTCTTCCCTCACCCGCATGTCGGAATTCCTCACACACCCCGTCTTCAATACACATCACAGCGAGTCCGAGATGATGCGTTATATGAAGAGCCTGGAGAACAAGGACCTTTCTTTGAATACGTCCATGATCTCCCTGGGATCCTGTACGATGAAGCTAAATGCCGCCACGGAGCTCATTCCCGTCAGCTGGCCCGAGTTCAGTGGTCTGCATCCTTTTGCCCCCGCCGATCAGTGGCAGGGCTATCGGCAGATCATAACCGAGCTGGAAAAGGCATTGAGCGAGATCACGGGCTTTGCCGCTACTTCCCTCCAGCCCAACAGCGGGGCCCAGGGAGAATATGCGGGCCTGCTGACCATACGCGCCTATCACGCCGCCCATAAAGAAGCGCATAGGGATGTCATGCTGATCCCTATATCCGCCCATGGCACCAATCCTGCCAGCGCCGTGATGGCGGGCATGAAGGTGGTGGTCGTAAAGAGCGATGACGAGGGCCATATCGATGTTGAAGACCTGAAGGCCAAGGCGGTACAATACAAGAACAATCTGGCAGGTCTTATGGTGACCTACCCTTCCACACACGGGGTCTTTGAAGAAAGTATAAAGGACATCTGCAAGGCCGTCCATGACAACGGCGGACTGGTCTATATGGATGGAGCGAATATGAATGCCCAGGTGGGTCTTACCAGTCCGGGCTTCATCGGGGCGGATGTATGTCATCTCAATCTGCACAAGACATTTGCCATCCCACACGGCGGCGGTGGTCCCGGCATGGGTCCCATTTGCGTCAATGAGAAGCTGAAGCCCTATCTGCCTGGTCATGTGTCGCAGGGTAACGCCTCCCACAACGGCGTCGGAACAAAAGTGCATGCCGTATCCGCAGCACCTTATGGTTCGGCCAGCATCCTGCTCATCAGCTATGCGTATATCAAGCTGCTGGGCGCTGAAGGACTTACCCGCAGCACCAAATACGCTATTCTCAACGCCAATTATATGAAGGCCCGTCTGGAAAAATATTATAAGATATTGTACAGCGGCAGCAATGGCACCTGCGCTCATGAATTCATCGTGGATCTCCGTCCCTTCAAGA
>DASZWE010000526.1:0-10313 GCA_035546735.1 Puia sp. | reverse complement strand
CGCGCGCAGCTTATCCATTTCGATGGCAACGATCCTTCCATCGGCGCCGGAGACCCGTATCCCTTCGAAGGGAGGACCAACCCCTTCCTGGACCTGTTAAAACAGCGAAAGGCTTTTTCCCTCGGAGAGGGTGGACAGCCGGGAAGCATTCCCAGCACCAGCGGGGCAATGAACGGGACGGCCTCGATATTATTTGACCACAGCGCTGTAACGAATGGAGTAGATGAAACGTTATACCACGACCGCCTGTGGAGAGGCACCACCACCATCGAAGCCGCCGACCAGGAAGGCTGGGTCGTATCCGTAACCCCCAGTGGAGGCTGGAACCCCGCCTGTATTGCGGGCCATACGGGAGTAGGGATGAGCCAGCGGATGCAAAGCTTCGTGCTGGACAGCATCATCGACCCCTTCAATGTGGTGGCGCCGCACAAACGGCCCCGGGTGACGCTGACGCCGAGCCTGGCCATGAAAGACGGCAAACCCTTCCTATGTTTTGGCGTGCAAGGCGGCGATACACAGGACCAGAATTTGCTGCAATTCTTTCTCAATATCGTGGAGTTCGGCATGACCGTGCAGGAGGCCACCGAGGCGGCGAATATCAATACGGATCAGCTGTGGCTGAGCCTGGGGGGCGAAAGGCTGGCAGACCGCCGTCCCCGTCCCGGACATATCCTGCTGGGTAATACTACGCCACCCTGGGTCCGGAGCGATCTGAGGAAGATGGGCTATACAGCCACCTATGGAGACCGTACCAGCGGACCGATAAATGCCATCTGGTTCGACTGGAAGCATGGGTCTTTATGGGGCGGTAGCAGCAACAATGGCGAGGATTATGGCATCGGCTGGTAGGATGCAACATCTGACAAAAAAAAGAGACCTTAAAAAGTATGCTTAAGAACTATCTGAAAGTCGCCTTCCGCAACCTGTGGAAGAACAGGGGTTTCTCCCTTATCAATATCACCGGGCTGGCAATCGGGATGGCCAGCGCCATGCTGATCCTCTTATGGATACAGAGTGAAGTGAACTATGAGCAGTTCCATGAAAAGAGGGACCGCATCTATGAAGCCTGGAACAAGGCCGTTTTCAGCGGTGATCTGCACTGCTGGAATACTACTCCCAAAGTCATGGCCAGCGCACTGAAGAGGGATATCCCCGAAGTAGAGCATGCCTGCAGGGTCAACTGGAATCAAAATTATCTCTTTAGCATAGGTGACAAGCGGATCATGGCGCGTGGCAATGCGGTGGATAGTACATTCCTTCAGGTCTTCACCTTCCCGCTGGTAAAGGGGGACGCCAATACCGCCCTGATGGGGCCCAACTCCGTCGTGCTGACCGAGAGCCTGGCCAAAAGTCTTTTTGGGAATGACAATCCCATGAGCAAGACTGTCAAGATAGACAATAAGGATTATTTCAAGGTGACGGGCGTGGCCAAAGACCCCCCGACCAATAGCCGTTTCACCTTCAAATATCTCATTCCCTGGAGTTATCTGCGCAAGCTGGGAGAGGATGACAACAATTGGGGGAATAACTCCACCCGGACCTATGTGCTGTTAAAGGAGCACACGACCCTGGCATCCGTGGCGCCCAAAGTGAAGGGGATGAAGATGCGTTATGACAGCAGCGAAAAGCACTGGGAGAACTTTCTCTATCCGATGAGCCGCTGGCGGCTTTATTCCAGCTTCAAGGGTGGGAAGGAAGATGGCGGAAAGATAGAGTTTGTGCGTCTTTTTGGGATCATCGCCGGGTTTATCCTGTTGATAGCCTGTATTAATTTCATGAACCTCAGTACCGCCCGCAGCGAAAAGAGAGCCAAAGAGGTAGGGATACGGAAAGTGGTGGGAGCGCAGCGGGGCTCGCTGATAAGCCAATTCATCGGAGAGTCCATATTACTGGCCTTGATTGCCGGGATCATCGCAGTCGGCATCGTACAGCTGAGCCTGTCCGGGTTCAATCAGCTGACGGATAAAAAGCTGTCACTTCAATACGGCAGCCCTTACTTCTGGCTGATCGGACTGGCATTTATCATATTCACAGGGCTGCTGGCAGGCAGCTATCCGGCCTTTTTCCTCTCTTCCTTCCAGCCGGTGAAAGTATTAAAGGGTACGTTCAGGGCCGTGAATGCGCTGGTGACGCCCAGAAAGGTGCTGGTGGTGCTGCAATTCAGCTTTGCCATCATCCTGATCATCTGTACCATCATCGTCAAGCAGCAGATAGACCATGCCAGGGACAGGGAGGCGGGTTATAACAAGGCCAACCTGGTCTATCACTTCATGACTGGAGATATTGGAAAGAACTATGATCTCATCAAGCAGGAGCTATTGTCTTCCGGCGCGGCCGTCTCCGTGTGCAGGACCAGCAGCCCCATGACCGAAAGCTACAGCGACAGCTGGGGTTTCGAATGGGAAGGCAAGGCGGCGGATGACAAGACCGACTTTAACAGATTTTGTACCGATGAAGGGCTGGTTGCTACCGCGGGGCTCAAACTGGTAAAGGGCCGGGACTTCAATCTGAAGGAATATCCCACGGACAGCACAGGCCTGCTTCTGAACGAAGCCTCTGTAAAAGCGATGAAGTTCAAAGATCCGATAGGACAGATCGTTAAGGACAATAGCAAGACTTGGCATGTAGTGGGTGTTATCAAGGATTTTATCCTCGAAAGCCCCTATCAACCCATGTATCCCATGGTCATAGAAGGGGCGAAGCTGCAATGGTTCAGCACCGTGACCATGCGGCTCAACGACGCGAATACTACTTCTCAGAATTTGAAAAAAGCCGAAGCTATCTTTAAGAAATACAACCCGGAGTTCCCCTTCGAATATAATTTCATCGATGAGGAGTATGCGCAGAAGTTCGATGATGAAAAACGCACCGGCACGCTGGCAGCTTTGTTCGCGGGCCTTACCCTTTTCATCTCCTGCCTGGGGCTCTTTGGTCTGGCTACCTATATGGCCGAGAACAGGGTGAAGGAAATAGGCGTGCGTAAAGTGCTGGGCGCATCCGTCACCGGCATCGTAGGCCTCCTGTCAAAGGATTTTCTGCAGCTGGTGATCATTGCTTTCTTTATTGCCGCACCCATTGCCGGTTGGGCCATGCACAAATGGCTACAGGCTTATCCTTACCGGGTGAACATCCAATGGTGGGTATTTCTGCTGGCAGCTTTGTTGTCGATGGGTATTGCGTTACTGACCGTCAGCTACCAGGCTCTCCGGGCGGCCCTGTCCAATCCTGCGCGCAGTCTGCGTTCCGAGTGACAGTTTGTTAAAAATTGATTAATAGCAAGGCGCTCAACCTGATCTTCGTGGTGGATGGGAATATCGCCGCCGATGTGAATGCCTATAGCATCCATGACATAGAAGAAGTGGTGCTGATCCAGAACGCAGGCGCGCTGGCGGGTACGGCTGGCAATCAGCAGCAGATGGTATTGATCACGACCCGCCAGGGCAGGAGCGACTCAGGGTTTCGTGGAGCTATGCAGACCTTTCTCGTGCATGAACCCCGCGCCACCACGAATATGTATCACCAGTACTTTGCAGCCCTGGATAAAAGCTTTGATAAGTTCAAGGCGGGTGTGTCCGCGAGCTATCTGAGGGATGTGAACCCTATGAGTAAAGTGGACGGTTTGAAAACCACCCCGTATCATATGGACAGATGGCGTCTCAACGGCTATTTCAACTGGAGGCCGGACAGCAAAAATGCGGTGGATGTCCGTGTGGGATTTGTGCCGGAAACATTGGATTCAGCGGAGAACTTCGGTGACCATACTGCCGGAGCCTTTGTCCTGAAGGTAGACAATCATGCACACGAGCGGGACCAGCTTTTTACCTCCTGGGCAAGATGGCGCGGCGAGTGGCTGCCGGGATTGAGGAACGACCTGCAGGCAGGGTATCTCCATTTCTCCCAGAAAGGCAACTCCCACTGGCTGGAACAATTTGACCCTCCCAATGATATATCCAATAACTACACGATGACCAATGAGAATACGCATACCTATCAGGTTTATATACGGGACCGTGTAAGCTATACGCTGCATGCGGGAGACTGGTCCTTCGAACCAGCCGTCAATGCGTCCTATCAATACTTCAACACAGGATATACGTCGACGTATTACTCGGAGACAGGGCCCAATGCCGGCAGCAATCCGGGTGGAGGTCCGGGCAATCCCGGCACCGCCACTTCCTCCCCCGGCGGCTTTAAGCTTTACGTGCTGAGCCCTGTGCTGAATATCAGCTACATGCAGACGCTGAATATACAGGGTGGCGTCGTATCGAATGTTTCGCACAGAAATGCTTCCCAGGGCCAGACATTGCCCAGGACGGTGGCCTTTGGCAGCATCGGCATCGATCTGTTAAAGCTCGACGGAGTTCAGCGAAGCAATAGTCTGAAGCTGTTTGGTTCGTACTCCCGTCGCAGCGCATATACTGCCACCGACTTTTATCTGAATGACATCGACTTTAACAATCCACTTGTCGGCATCGGCTCGCAATCCTTTATGGGTGTCATTTATAGCGGGACCACTACCATCTCGTTGCCGTATCTGGTCAGCCTGCCTAAATATTGGATCTGGGAGACAGGCGCAAAATGGTCCGTATTAGAGAACAGGCTGCAGTTCGATTATAATTTCGAGCGCAGGAATTTCTCCGGCCTGCTGTATCTTATTTCGGGCAGCGGGCTTGTCGAACTGGAGTTCACTAATTTGACGTCGTCGCAGCACAGACTGGGGTGGCGCGGGACAGTTTACCCTGGCAGGAAGAGAAAACTCCTGGCTTCTGCAGCATGTCTATGTAGGCTACAGGTTACCTATGCATAACAAGATGGGGCTTGAGGTATATGTCGACAGCCGCGGACTTGCACGGGGCGGCAATACCACCTACAATATGAATCCCAGGAGATACTACGGGGTCGGCGGGAAGATCGGTATTTAGCGTGTATTCCAGCGGAACCATCTAACTCCCAATACAGTGAACACGACGGTATAGCCCAGCGTGACCAGGAGGGACATCGTGCTGTCCTTGTTCCAGGTGGCGGGATCGACGGCGGCCGATACGATGTTCTTGACCGTGCCATAGGGAGACCAGTGTACCGCGCTTTTCAGCTGCTGTCCCAGCATGCCCAGCTCGCCGAACATGCCTACCATGATAAAGATGAAATATACCAGGCGGGTGACTACATTCACCGTCTCGACATTACTGATCAGCCCCACGATGACCTGCCCCAGGCTGAGATAGATTGCCCCGCCTACGATGGATATCAACAGACCACCTACATAACCCATCGGGGTCATGACGATGCCGTCGAACCTATAGCCCACGATAAACAGCACGATCGTCGTGATGAGGATCAGGAGCAATTGCACCGTCAGCCGGCTGGTCATGATCGTCCATTTTGGCGCGGGCGCCACACGCAGCCGTTGGAAGATGCCTTTGTCCCTGTCGCGGGCCATTGTATTGGTATAGCCCATCAGCCCGATGGCTGTCAGACCTACCGTGATACAGTTGGCAAGAACGAAAGGACCTCCAAGTCTCGGCACCAGTCCCTTCCAGGAAATGAGGATCACCGTGGGCACCAGCACCACGAGAGCGGACGCCCGTCGATTGCGCCAGAGCGTGGTCATGTCGGCGCGCAGCAGTTTTAAAAACACAGAGCTGGTGGATGGTATAGTAGTAGTCATGATGATGAGTTGTAGTTGGTTTATGAGCGGACTTCCGTACCCGTTAGTCCGATGAATACGTCTTCCAGCGTGATCTTCCCTTTGCGGGAGGCCTGGATCACTTCCGGCCTTTCACGATTGCTGTCGATGAGCGCCTGGGGAGTATCTGTAGCGATGATCCTGCCGTGGTCGATGATGGCGATCCGGTCGCAAACGGATTCCGCCTCTTCCATTGAGTGCGTGGTCAGCAGGATGCCATGTCCCTTATCCCGCATGGCTTCTATTCTTACCCACAGCTGACGGCGGGATTGCGGGTCCAGACCGGTGGTGGGCTCGTCGAGGAGGACCAGCTGCGGTTCGTGGATGGTGGCGATGACCAGGGAGATACGTTGCTGCTGCCCGCCGGACAGCTGTCCGTACTTTTTGTTTGCGGAATCCTGCAGCTTGATATTGGTCAGAATAGCCGCCACCTGGTCCTTTGAGAGGTCTATCCCATAAATACCTGCATAGAGCTGTATGATCTCGGCGATGGTCAGCTCCGGCTGAAAGCTCGTGGCCTGCAGCTGTACTCCCATATTTGCCCGGGCGTATAAAGGCTGTTCGCGGATGGAATAGCCCGCTACATGGATATTGCCCGACTGTGGCTTCAGCAGGCCTTCCACGGCACTGAGCGTACTCGTCTTACCCGCTCCGTTAGGACCCAGCAGGCCAAATATCTCCCCGGGCCTGACTTCGAAGCTGACGTTACGGACGGCCTGAAAGGCGCCGTAGAACACGTTGAGACTGTCGACCTGTAGTACCGGTGTAGTATGGTTGTCGTTGTTCATGGGTGTAAATATAGAGGGTCGGGACACAAACGGCAACCTCGGGGCGGTGATTTTCTGCTAATTTCCGGCGAATGGAGGGGAGAGGGCGGTGAAACCACTTAACAATTACATAATACTAATCCCTTTTCTTTGTGGCTCTTTCTATAAATGAGCTATTTGTGTAATATATTTTTTCGGGGAATGACCCTGGGATTCTTTCTTTTTCTGTCCTTTTCCGATGAGGCGCAGGTACAGGAGAACGACCGGGCGGAGCTGGCCTATACCCAACGGCTAAGCCAGCAATTCCCCGACAGCGCCTTTCTTTTATTAAAGGAGATGTACAGCCAGTCCCTGGCTAAAAAGGACCAGGCCAATACAGCGATTTGTCTGCAGCAGATGGGGCAGATCAGCTATTACCTGGGGAATTATCCCCAGGCCCTGGACTTTCATCTGCAGGCCGATAAGATCTTCCGGGAGGTGGGTCAGGGGGAGCAGATAGCGGCCAACCTGGACGATATGGGGATCCTGTATTATTACAATCGGCAGCTGCCCCTGGCCCGCAAGCAGTATGACGAGGCCCTTACCCTGTACAGCCAGGCCGGCAACATTGAAGGACAGGCCACTACCTATGGCAAGATCGGGCACCTGTATGAGAAGCAGCAGCGGTATGACAGCGCATTTTTCTACCAGCGTCTGGCCCTTCAGCAGTATCAGCGCATCTCCCACAAGCAGGGAATGGCCAAGATCTATGAGAATATGGGCAGCATCTTCGAGGACCTCGGGCAGTTCGACTCTTCCCGGTATTATTTTACCAACGCCCTCCAGCTATACGACCAGTCAGGGGAGCAGGTGGCCAGCATCGAGGTCGTCAACAACCTCGGCGACATCCTCCGCAAGACGGGACATTATAACGAGGCCATCGTACAGACCAATAAGGCCCTGGACCTGGCTACCCGGACCAATGACCTGTATGAAAAGGGAGCGGCCTACCGGGACCTGGGAAAAGCCTACCACCTCCTGGGCAAGGAGGACAGCGCCTACCACTACCTGGAACTTTCCCGGCGGGCCACCCTGGACATATATTCAAGAGAGAACAATCGACAGACCGCCTTTTTGAGCGTACTCTTCGACATCGATAAAAAGAATGACGAGATCGTCCGGCTGGAAAATGCCCGTAAGATCACCATTATCTCCACCACGGCCGTCGTGGTCGTCGTCGTCCTGCTGGTAGTGCTGGGCGCCGTTGTCATCAGCCGTCAGCGTCTCAAGATCAGGAATGAACGTCTCACGGGCGAGCGGGACAGACAGATATACGAGACGCAGCGGGAGCTGATGCAGGCCGAGCTGCAAAACCGTCACCTGCAGGAGGAGAGGCTGATGCAGGAGCTGGAGGTCAAACGGAAAGGACTCACCAGCAGCACCCTTCATGTCATCCAGAAGAACCAGCTGCTGGAAAATCTGCGGGACCGCCTGGGCGTGCTGGTAAAGGACGACAAACGCGACCAGAAAAAGCAGCTGCAGCAGCTGATCCAGCAGATAAACCTCAATTTCAACCACGACCAGTATTGGAATGAGTTCCGGGAGACCTTTGGCCAGGTGCACCAGCAATTCTTCGATCATTTGAAAACCCATTGCGAAGAGCTCACCGGCAACGACCTCCGTCTGCTGTCACTTATCAAATTAAACCTCGCCTCCAGCGACATCGCCACCCTTCTTGGGATCTCCCAGGACAGCCTACGGGTATCCAGGTATCGCCTGAAGAAGAAATTATCTCTCAATAACGGAGAAAGCCTGACGGCTTTCGTCCACTCGCTGTAGCCGTAACAATTTGGTAATGGCGTTTCTTGTTGCAGGATTAAAATTGATAATCAATAATCTAAATACTGTTTGTTCACGGCGTTGCCGCTTAGTATACGCGACCTGTTACGGTGTAGCCGATTTGTTCACCCCCGGATCTTCGCGGGAAAGAGAGGCTTTTGCACATTTGCGTCGCAAAAAAACTAACTATAATGAAGTACGTATTTTCCCTATTACTCTTACTGTCGTGCGGCTGGCTGACTGCTCGTTGTCAGACGACCTCCTTGCGTGGGGGAGTAATAGACAAGCAATCCGGGGAACCTCTTCAGGGAGCCACCGTAGAAATAGAAAGCAGGGAGTCCAACGGTGTAAAGAACAAGATACACCTGATGGCGGGTCTGGATGGGACCTTTCTTGTCCGCAATGTCCGGGCAGGGGATTATAAGATCAAGGTCAATGCTGTGGGATATGATAAATATGAGATGGAGATAACGGTCCGGGAAGGGGGCAAACCCATCCGGATAGACATGGTAAGACATCAGACGGAGCTGGAGACCATACAGGTCAGCGGCGGCCGTGACCGGGGATCCGAAAAGGCGTCCATTATGGCCGACAGGAGGGCCGACATTGTCCAGAACTCCCTTTCCGCCCGCGCCATCGAGATATCTCCCGACCTGTCCGTGGCCAACTCAGCCCAGCGTGTGTCCGGCGTGTCCATCGAACGCAGCTCCAATGGAGAAGGCCAGTATGTCATCGTACGCGGCATGGAGAAGAGATATATCTATACGCTGGTCAACGGCGTGAAAATACCCAGCCCGGATAATAAGAACCGCTATGTACCCCTGGATATCTTCCCGGCGGACATGCTGGACAGACTCGAGGTCACCAAGTCCCTTACTCCCAACATGGAAGGAGACGCCATTGGGGGCGCCGTCAACATGGTAATGAAAGATGCGCCTTCGAAATTCACCGTCAACGCCACTGCCGCGGCAGGCATGGCCCAGCGTCTTTGGAGCGAAGATTACATGAAATTCAACAATGGCCCGAGCTTGTCCCGTAGCCCCCGGATGATCAACGGGCCGGATTATCTGGCGACCATGAATGATTTTCCCTACAACGCCTTTAGTCACAGCGCAAGCCGCCATCCGACGGGCGAGGTGCTGGGGCTTTCCCTGGGCGGCCGTCTCTTCGGTAATAAATTAGGCGTTATGCTGGCAGGCAGCTATCAGAATACCTACAGGAATATCGGCTCCGTCATATTTCAGCAGCCTGATCAGCTGATTGACGGCGGTCTCCAGCTGGCAAGTGTCGAGCGGAGGAATATTTCCGCCCAGCAGGAACGCAGCGGCGCACACCTGCGGCTGGACTATCACCTGAACGCCCATAACAGCATCAGCTTCTATGGGGCATATGTAAACCTCATGCGCCAGGAGTTCCGTAACTCCTCCGACACGAACCTCGAGCTGGCCAGGACGGGACCAGGACTGGGACGCATAGAGAACAGCTATCGTGATCTGCATGAGACCCAGCAGATATCGAATTACACCCTGAAAGGACAGCATGCCCTGGGGTCCGCTTTCTTTGTGGATTGGACTGCCGCCTATTCCAAGGCAACTTTGAACAAGCCGGATGAGGCTACCCTGAAGGTCAATGCCGGCGTACAGCTGGACCCGGTGACAAAAGATACGGTAAAGGAACCCACCAACCTGGAACTGTCCAGCAGGGAGTTCACCCGCAGTACGGATGAGGACAAGAGCGGCTATCTGAATTTCCTGTATAAGAGCAATATCATCCATGCCAGCGTGGATTGGTCCGTGGGAGGAATGTATCGTGACAAGCACAGGACCAGCAGCTATGACGACTATACCCTCGATCCGGGCAGCCAGATCTATGACGGCGACATCAGCAAGAATACGTTCACCGTGTCCAACCCACAAGGCTCGCCGCAAAGCCCCCTGAACTATACCGCCAATGAGAAAGTAGGCGCTTTCTATGGCATGCTTAAAATAGAAACAGGGCCTTTTTTGATCACCGGCGGAGCAAGATACGAGCACACCACACTG
>DASZWE010000525.1:0-6007 GCA_035546735.1 Puia sp. | reverse complement strand
GGGACTCCAGCCCATGAGCCCGGCGAGGGTATTACCCTTGCTTACGATCCAGGCCGGCGTGTCGCTAATGGCGGCATAATTGACTTTGCCCTGGCGGATGAGGTCGTCGATGCCACGCAGCACCTCGTCGATGGGCGTGAGATCATCCCATATATGGAGATAAAGGACGTCGATGAAGCCGGTCTGCAGACGTTGCAGGCTTTGTTCGACGCTGCGCATCATATTCTTTCGATTGTTGCCGCTGGCGTTGGGATTAGTGGTATTATCCTTCAGTGAGTATTTGGTGGCTATTACAAAATAATCGCGGTCACGCGGCTGGATAAACTCTCCGATGATCTTCTCACTGGTGCCCAGCTTGTAAATATTGGCGGTGTCCAGGAAATTGCCGCCGGCACTGGCGAAGGCTTCCATAATGGCAAAGCTCGCTGACTGATCGGCGCCCCATCCGGCCTCCGTACCAAAACCCATTGTTCCAAGGCATAATTCAGAAACTTTTAAGCCGCTGCGTCCCAGTAATTTGTAGTTCATAGTTATGTTTATTCAGAGAAACAAAGGTACGACGCGCATGCATGACACGGGGTTTAATTATTTACTTCCACAACGGTAAGTTCTTTTTTTCCAGCCGGCACCTCCCAGATGATCGTCGTCCCCTTTTTTAACCCGAGGAGAGCCGTTCCAATAGGGGCAAGCACCGAGATCTTCCGCTCTTTTATATCCGCCTTGTCAGGTGTGACCAGAGTCAGGTCCAGTAGGGCATTCCTGTCAGACTGCATTATTCTTATTTTTGAATTTAAGCGTACTACATCACGAGGGAACTGGTCTTTTGTGACCAGGGTAGCCTTTCTTATTTCCAGCCCAAGGTCTAATGCATTCCGGGCGTCCTCTTTGCTGGCATATCGCCCATCGTTAAGAAAGGAGAGGAGGAGCTGATAATCGTCCTCTCTAAGTATGATCGGAGGTTCTATCGATGACATAAGAATTTAATTTTTATCCGGCGATCTGCGCCCTGCCAATCCAATAAGGACCAGTAGGGGGATCGTTATTAATAAAAGATAATACCATTTGGGGTTGTCTGTAAATCCAACCTTTATAACAATTACATTTATGAGCGCCAATATGAAAACCAGGAAGCCTTTTATCGACGCGTTTGCGTGCTTTTGTATCATAATACAGGGTTTTTGAGGGCGGCCTTTGGTAACATTTTGGACAGCGTCGTTGCCCAATGTCTGGTCCGGGCCTCCAGCTCGGGGATCTCATAAATGCTGTTGATCGAGTTCTTATAAAAGAGGACCATGGCTGGCGCATCGTCCGTGTTGAACTCAAACTCCAATGCGATGGATTTGAGATATTCTTCCGGCTTGTTTTTCCTGTATTCATGGCTGCTGATGGCGGCATACACCTTTTTTACCTTGCAGGCGCCGACCTCATCCAGGTAGATGATCCGGGTGTCGTATTCTTCGTCCTTTTCTTCCACGATCAGCAATTTTCTTTTTGGGCCATCCAGTCCGATGACCTTGTCGCGTAATATTTCCTGACCTGTGAAGGATAGGTTATGCGCTGTGCCGGCCGTTCTGAAGAAGGACAGCATACTGTTGTTCCTTACTTTTAAATGTTTGTTATGCATGATGATGAGGAATAAGATGATGATGGAAATAGAGAGAACTATAACTAATGCGATAGCTATATGTGACATGACTTATACATTTGACAAAATGAATGGGACAGTCAAAACCCTTGACTGACGGAGTCCTTGAATGGATGGAGAGATATAGCCGTTAAGCTATGGAAGAAGAGCAGAAGTCCTTAAAGGTAGAACAGGCATACAGTTCCCGACAGAAGGGGAAGAATTCAGTGAAGCTGTCGATATGACTGTTGCCGTACATGGAGCAAACATACTAACTTAATCGATAGTTAACTATCCGCAATTCTTATTTATTAGTTAAATTCGGGCCCTAAATTCAGGACGATGCTCAGAAAGCTACTTATCGCCGCCCCTTGTATGCTCTTGTCGCTCGGAACTTTGTTGGCACAACAGTCCTCTCCCTACCGGATGAAATATGACGACAGCACCTTACAACAGGCGGGTCCTTATACGCTGATGCCGTTTAACAGGCTAATACAATCCGCGGGAACAGTCATGACCTTCGGGGACCCTCAATTGGAAAACCATGCGCTGGACCTTGCGATCCTGCCCGACAGTCAGCATATTGCCATAGAGGATCGATATGGAATAGCGGTGCTGGATACGCGAACTCATCTTATGACGCGCTGGACCTTTCAGAAAGAGACCGATCCGGTGATGAAAAGCCTCATGAGCACCTACTCGGGCATAAAGGCGTTCGGCTTCGACGGGCATACCTATATAACATGGGGAGCGGGGAACACGCGCAAGTCCGCCATCATCATCGCCGAATGGGATGGGTCGGGTATAAAGAATGTCAGCAGCCTGCCCATCAACGCGGTGGCGCCCGCGGGTACTGCTCTGCCAAACGAGATAGCCGTGAGGATGGAATCAGGTATTCCTTATCTGTATGTGACGCTGAATGGAAATAACCAGCTGTTGAAGATACGGTTTACCGACAGAAAGATAGAATGGACAGTTCCTACGGGTGTAGCGCCTTATGGAGTGAAGGTGGTGGGGAATAAGATCTATGTTACCAACTGGGCGGGACCGCTGGTCACCGACAGCAGCCTGGAGCATGCGGGGACGCCCTGGGGCAGCGCCTATACCGATCCTGTGACGGGCAGTACGGCCAGGGGCAGCCTGTCCATTATAGATGCGGAGACCGGCGCACTGACAAAAGAGCTTTCCCTGGGACTTCATCCCAATGCCATTGCTATCAGTCCGGACAGTCTTTACCTGTATATCAGCAACGCTAATAGCGATTATATCAGCGTCGTCGACGTAAAGGCGGAAACCGTGATCGACAGCATTGGCGTAGGATTGTTCTCGGGCAGCCTAACTTACTATGGCAGCAGTCCCAGCGGATTGGAAGTGGATAGGACGGGGACCACATTATATATAGCCAATGGATTCGACAATGCGGTATGTGTGGTTCGATTGGGCGCCAATGTTGCCACCCATGGCGAGGGCCGGAGCATGGTAAAAGGATATATCCCTACGGAGGCCTATCCCGGTGGCCTGGCCCTTTTGGGAAAGCAACTGTATGTAACCAACCTGGAAGCAAAGGGTTCGCGTGTCCTTTCGCCTGGTAACAACGCCTATTCCATCCACCAGGAGCTCGCCTCCCTGAGCATCATGCCCATTCCGAAGGGCAGGCAGTTGAAAGGCTATACCAGGAAGGTGCAGAAGCAAGGCCTTTCTTTCCGGATAGCGCTGACCAATCGGGCCCCACGCCGGCAGGTGGCTCCGCGGCCAGTTCCGGAGAGGATCGGAGAACCTTCCGTATTCAAGCATGTGGTCTATATCATCAAGGAGAATAAGACCTATGACCAGGTATTTGGCGATATGCAACAAGGCAGGGGCGAGCCGCACCTGTGTATCTACGGTGACAGCGTTACGCCCAATCAGCACAAGCTGGCAGGAGCGTTTTGTCTGATGGATAATTATTATGCCGCCGGTAAATGTTCCGCGGAAGGTCATCAATGGGCCGACGCCGCCATGGCATCCGACTACATCGAGAGGAACGTGCGCGCGTGGTTCAGGAGTTATCCGCATCGCCAGGATGACGCCCTGGTCTATAATAAAAGTGGATTAATCTGGAACAATGCGCTGGATCATGGCAAGAAGGTCCGCATTTACGGAGAGGCCTGTTTGACAAAGTATGATCATTCGCAGAAGTGGATCGATATTTATAACAAGTACCTGAACCACGAAGATCAGGGTTTCGTCAATACCACCACCATCGGACGTATACGCTCTGTGATATCACCCGCCTTTCCGGATTGCGATAATTTTGTATTTACGGATCAGCTGCGGGCAGATATTTTTATCGATGACTGGAAGAAGACGGAACAGATGGCGGGGGACAGCCTGCCCGACCTGATGGTAGTGTCGCTGCCCGATGATCATACGGCAGGGACATCGCCGAACTTCCCCATACCACAGGCGATGGTGGCGGATAACGATCTCGCAGTCGGCCGGATCATCGACGTCCTTACACACAGCCGTTTTTGGGACAGTACGGTGGTATTTATCACGGAAGATGATTCGCAGTCGGGATGGGATCATATATCGTCTTACCGGACAACGGGGTTGGTGATCAGCCCTTATTCGGTGATGGGAGGCCGCGCCATTCATACGAACTATAACCAGACAGGCATGGTGCGAACGATAGAGCAGATACTGGGCATACCTCCCATGAATGTCATCGATGCCACTGCGCTGCCTTTGTTCGATTGTTTCTCGGCTGAAAGGTCGGCATACGCCTACACCTATACGCCCAATATTATCCCGCTGAATAAGATGAATAAGCCTCTGGCAGAGTTAAAAGGCAAGGAGGCGTATTATGCCCGCTTGTCCGCCAACCAGGTGTTCAAGGATGTGGATGGGGGAGAGGATGACCTGATGAACAGGATACTGTGGTTCCAGGCTAAGGGGGATGAGAAATATCCGGGGCTGACTGTTCATAAATAGTGGGATCACCCCGCGCAAGAGTGACCCCATATAGTCAATGACCCAGCGCTTTATTGATAGGCGCCCTATCGATGTATTGAATATACCTGTCTATTTTGTCGGCATTGTTAAAGTGACAGTCGTGGTGTACCCAGAAGCCCAGGCGCTTGCCATTCTTGTATTTGACATGCACTTCATATGGGAGAAATTTGTGCATGACGAAGCAATTTTGGTTTAGAAAAAAATAGATACCTGCGAGTACAGGTTATTTTGTGCGGTTAAAGGGGTGGTTTATATTAAATGTATGTAGAATATGTGATCCGCACAAATAGACATGCTGCAATCGGTTGCATTTAGTATCTTAGGGAAAACGATCCTGCATGAAGCGCCTTGCCATTACTCTACTGGTCCTGGCTGCCTATGTTTCGGCCAGCGCCCAACACTACCGCAACTTCCGGTCAGCCATCTATTGCCGGGCCTATGAGGTCAAGCTGATGGCGGATACCACCAACTATTTAAAACCCATCTGGAACGAAATTACCCGGCAAATGAAGGTGGACAAGATATATCTCGAAACGCACCGGGACCTGCTGGTCGTGGACCAGTCCACCCTGGACATCGCCAAAAAATTCTTCCGGGACAGAGGCGTCGCCGTCGCCGGTGGCATCACCCTAACCATCAGCGAACGCAATCGCTTTCAAACTTTTTGTTACAGCAACCCCGAGGACAGAAAAAAGGTAAAAGAGCTGAGCGAGTACACCGCAAAAAACTTCGATGAGTTTATATTGGACGATTTCTTTTTCACCAACTGCAAGGATGACGGCGCGATAAAGGACAAGGGCAATAAGAGCTGGACACAGTACCGTCTGGACCTGATGGCGGAAGCCGCACGGACGCTTATCGTCAGTCCTGCGAAGGCGGTCAACCCCAACGTAAAAGTGGTGGTTAAATATCCCAATTGGTACGAACATTTCCAGGGGCTGGGATTTAATCTCGAAAAGGAGCCGCGTGTCTTCGACGGCATTTATACAGGCACGGAGACAAGGGACGCTGTGCTGTATGCGCAGCACTTGCAGCCTTACCTGGGATATAATATCTTCCGCTATTTCGAGAATATAGCTCCGGGCAGGAATGGTGGCGGATGGGTGGACCCGGGAGGAATGACTACGGCCGACCGATATGCAGAACAGCTTTGGATCACTCTTTTTGCCAAGGCGCCTGAACAGACCCTCTTTGATCTCAGACAGCTGAGCCGACCGATCTATCCTTCCGACCGCGCGCCCTGGCAGGGGATGAGGACCAGCTTCGACTATGATGAAATGATGCAGCCCGTGAATTACAATGGCGGCACGCCCGCCCGTCCCACCACGATAGCCAGGATCGCGGGCTATACCTTTGAAAAGATAGACAGTCTGCTGGGTTTCCTGGGTA
>DASZWE010000524.1:0-10370 GCA_035546735.1 Puia sp. | reverse complement strand
AATAGCGATCTTTGGCTTCGCAGGGATTGCCTTCGTGGCAGCTGTCGAAGGAGCTGAAACACTTTCCACTACCGAAGCAGTCTCCGTCACAACAGCAGCCTCCTGCCGGACAACCGCTCTCCAGCTCAGCACCCGCGGCATCGGCGCCAGTGGCAGCAAAAAAGCACTCACCAGACAGCTCAGCAGCACCCACCTGTTCAGCACATAGAACGTCAGCTTCTTTAAAGCCAGCTTATAAAAAAGGACACCCGCGGCAATAAGTATGCTTACATGCAGGATATAAGGTATCATTTGATCTGATATTAATTATTTTTTACGGGCCGATCTTGCCATGATATTGGATATTCATGGACGATCCTTTTGATTTTTGATGATCTCCAATATCTCATTCATCTCTTCCTTCGATATTTTTTGCTCTTTCGCAAAGAATGCCAGCATGCGCGAATAAGAATTATTAAAATACTGCTTCACGATATCATCAAACGCATGCCGCTGATACTGCTCCTTCGTGATGACAGGATAATACCGGAACGTATTCCCCAATGTCTCATGATCCAGGAACCCCTTCTCCTCCAGGATACGTACCATCGTCGCCACGGAATTATAATGAGGCTTGGGATCAGGCAGCTCCGCAATGATATCTTTTATAAACGCGCGCCCCAAATGCCAGCAGGCATGCATGATCTGCTCTTCTCTTTTGGCTAATTTCTTCTGCATCTTTTCCGACTTTCTTTCTAAGCTACTACTAATCTATTAGTTTACCAACTAATTCATTAGTTTTTTAAAAATGTCCGGAAAACGGCCTCCGGGGAAATATAGTCCGTTCTCCGGAATGAGACCTCTGTCGGAGCTGCTTCGACACGAGAACTTCGCTCATATCCTTCGTCGGTTCCAACACTGTTGGACCCTTCCTCGGATACCTTGGTCGTGACCTTGCGGTCATATCTGATCCTTCGGACAACGAACCTGTGGTTCGTTCTGAAATTATGCCATCTCCCACGTCCGCCCGCTCTTCTTCCCAATCACCTACATTATTCACGGTAGAGATCGCTACAGGATAACCTATGGAGCAAATAAATTTGGTCAGTGCTGAAATTGAAATAATTTTGGTATGTGCATACAAACAACCTCTAGCGTAATGTTTGACACTAATATCCCAGATACGACCATAAGAACCTTGCCTTTGCCTGACGAGACCGACTTGCTTGCCCGCGTTGCCGAAGGCAGCGACAGAGCGTTCGAGACCATCTTCCATCACTATCGGCCCAAGATCTATTCCTATGCTTATCAATTATTCGGTAACATCCAGATGGCCGACGAGCTGGTACAGGAGGTGTTCTTAAAAGTCTGGCTCCATCGCGACAAGCTCCCCCACATCCTCAAGTTCGACTCCTGGCTCTTTATCATCGCCCGCAACCAGGTCTTCGATATGCTAAAAATGCTGGCTAAAGAAACCAGCGCCCGTCAGCAGATGGCACGCCTCCTCGACCCCGAAGCCAACTTCGTGGAAGACCAGCTTCTCGATAAGGAAAATGAGCTCCGCCTCCGGCACGCGCTCGACCATCTCTCCCCCCAGCAAAAGCTTATCTTCACCCTCAGCCGCCACCAGGGAATGAAGCACGAAGAGATCGCCTCCCGGCTGAATATTTCCCGCAATACGGTAAAAACCCACCTCGTACATGCGCTAAAAACACTTCGCGATATCCTTCAATTCCATTCCGACAGCACACTGCTCCTGCTCTTCAGCCTCTGGAGCATTTGCTAAACTCATTTTTTAACAATCCCATACTCCTATCAAGGGATTTTTCAGTCTTTAATAGTAACACTACGCCATGAGAGTATCGGGAGTTCCTGAACGCTTGACCTACCTGTTCCACAGGTATTATGAAAAAACCTGCACTCCATCTGAAAGAGAGGAGCTGTTTCAATTATTGTCCCGTCCGGAGAATGACGAGCTCCTCAAAGAGCTCATCGATGAGACATGGTCGCAGGATGTCCCCGCACGACTCCAGGATCCGCAAACAGCCAACAGGATCTTACAATATATCCTCCAGCAGCAGCCTCCCGCCTCTCTTCCTGAACAGCGCCTTGGATCCATCTGGCGCAACAGACTATTTTTAAGGTACGCTGCAGCGATCATCCTTCTTTTATCTGTCTCTTATCTGACCTGGTACGTTTACTCATCACACGCCACCACCCCTGCTCCCAGGCTGGCCGAAGTACCCAAACCTGTATATGACCAATGCCTCACCCTGGCGGATGGCAGTAAAATTCTTTTACACAAAGACGCCCATGTCGACTTCGATCCGGCGTTCTCCGGCAAGACAAGGGAAGTGACGCTCGTAGGAGAAGCCTATTTCGATATCCGTCACGATACCCGCCCTTTCATCGTCCACACCGGCCCTATAACCACCACCGTATTAGGCACCGCTTTTAATATCGACGCACACGACAAAGACCTTACGATCACCGTACTAAAAGGCAAAGTAAAAGTCGACAACGGCACCGGCGATTTCAGCATCCTCAAACGCAACGAACAGGTCATGGTCGACATGGTCAATCACAAGCTCAAAAAAATACAGGTCAATGCCAAAGAAGAGATTGCCTGGAAAAAACCTTATTTGTTATTCAACGATGTCAGCATGAGAGAAGCCGTGGATGAATTACAACAACGATTCCACGTCAACGTAGCCCTCACAAACCCCGCCTCTGAAAACTGCCACGTTACCGCCAGCTTTACACAAGGTGAATCCCTGGAGCAGATCGTAAAAGTTCTGTCGAAGATCAATAACATGGATTACAGGCTCACCGCAGGTGGTGGATTTGAATTAACTGGCGAGGGATGTAAGTAACGTCTGTCCTTCGGACGAGCCGCTGCAGGCGGCTCCTGTAAAAAAACAAAACCGTAAAAAATAAAATAACCTACTCCGGCTGGAACCCGGAGCAGGTTGTAAATACCTTTTCGTCTAAAAAAAGAAGGTATCCTGTCTTAAACAAGTTTTCATCATTTAAAACAATCAAAACTATGACATTTTCTCTATTGTCAGAGTTCTGGCGGATTTACCCTGTCGAAGGGCGCCGGGAACTGCTTATTCAAATCAAAAAACGGTTGCCTTATTGTATGCGAATTAGTTTTTTTATAATACTTATCTTTCTGTGCAGCATACAGTTAATAAGCGCCCGAGATGCCAGTGGACAAGACATCAACAAAGTTTACATTTCCCTGGAGCTGAAGAACGAGCCGCTGATGACGGCCCTGGAAAAGATACAGAAGCTCACTCCCTTCACCTTCGCCTACAACAAGCGTGAGATCAAGCGGGTGAACAATCTCAGCCTCGCCTGGAATGGCCGGTCTGTGCATACCATCCTGGAAGCGCTTTTAAGACACACTTCCCTGCAATACGAGCAAGTGGGCAATACCATCGTGATCTCCTATCGTCGTGACGCCCGGTCCGACGCCGATGACCGGCATCCGGGCAAGCTGCCTTCCACCATTTCCTCGGAAGTTCCCGACATCGAGGTGACGGTCCGCACCGTCACCGGTACGGTCACCAATACGGCAGGAGAACCCATACAGGGCGTGTCCGTGACGATCCGCGGCAGCGCCAACGGCACCACCACCGATGCGGAAGGAAAGTTCAGGATCGTCGTTCCCGATGAGGGGGCCACACTGCAGTTCAGCTCGGTGGGTTATCAGACCCGTACCGTGAATGTCGGTAGCAGCCAGACCACTCTGAACATTAAGCTGACGGAAGTAGCCGCCGGCCTCAACGATGTGGTGGTCATCGGTTATGGTACTGCCAGGAAGTCGGACCTCACCGGCGCCGTAGCCAGCCTGAAAGGCGATCAGCTGCTGGACCGCCCGGTCCCCAACGTCTCACAGGCGCTGGAAGGCAAGATACCCGGTGTAGACGTCATGATCAATAGCAACGCTCCCGGTCAGGCCGCAAAGGTCCGCGTCCGCGGCATCGGCTCCATCAACTCCAGCCTGGACCCGCTGTATGTGGTCGACGGGGTCACCGGTGTCGATATCAATACGATCAACCCTCACGAAATAGCGAGTTTGGAAGTTTTAAAGGACGCCTCTTCCACCGCCATATATGGCGCCCGAGGCGCCAACGGCGTCATCATGGTAACTACCAAGCGTGGCCGAAAAGGCGATACCCGCGTGACCTACGATGGGAATGCCAACGTCGCCGTTCTGACCAGACATCTGCCGACGCTGAACTCGGATGAATTTGTCAAGGTCTATAACGAAGCCTTTGCCAATGGCACCAAGTTCGATCCCCTGGGCGGCACCTGGACCCCGCCCGTCCCATTGAACCACATCGGCCTGCCGAAACTTTTCGACGCCAACGACAAGCCGCTCTACAATACGAATTGGGAAAAAGAAGTCTACAAGCCGGCCTTCTCTCATGACCATTTCATAAATATCCAGGGCGGCAGCGAGAAATCCCAGTTCAGCGCTTCCCTGGGCTACCTGGATCAGAATGGTCTTATGATCAACAGCTGGTTCAATCGCTATACGGCCAAGCTGACGCTCGACAATGAGGTGAACAACTGGCTGAAGTTCGGCGGCTATATCAATGTCATCCGAAGCACCCAACGCATGGTGTCCGACGGCAACGGCGCCCTTAACGTCCCCCGCATGGTGACGGAAGAAGTGCCCATCGTGCCCATCAGATATCCCGATGGCAGCTGGGCAGGCAACAATGATATCGCCGGACTCGAAGGCGGCCCCAACCCGGTGCATATCTCCCAAAGCCGCTATTCGCTCAACAACAACTTACAGGCACTGGGCGACGCTTACTTTGTCATCCATCTTACCAAAGAGCTGGATCTGAAGAGCGATTTCGGATATAATCTCAGCGGGCAAAAGAACAATTTCTATTCCGCACAGGACCTTCCCCACCTTTCCCAGGATCAGGGTGGACAAGCCACGATCAATACCTATTATAACTACTTTTGGCAGTCAGAGAACTATCTGACATGGAATAAGAAGATCAACGATCGACAGAAGATGACGGCCCTGCTGGGCGCCTCCTGGCAGAAATACAAACAGGAATGGGTGGACGCAGAAACGCAGAACTTCATCGACGACTTCTTCCAGTACAACTCCCTGCAGGCCGGGTCCGTAAGGAACCAGACGCAGTCCCTCAGCGTGCCCACCTGGTCCATGAATTCCTATTATGCCCGCGTGACCTACAACATAGATGACAAATACCTCTTCACCGCCACAGGACGTTATGACGGAAGCTCCCGGTTCGGGGCGAACAACCAGTTCGCCTTCTTCCCCTCCATCGGTGCAGCCTGGCGTATCTCTGAAGAGGAGTTCATGAAACACAGCGATGTCATCAGCTATATGAAGATCCGCGGCAGCTATGGGCTTACGGGCAATTCTGAAATAGGCTTCGGCCTTTCCAAGGGACAGATAACGCCGGGCACCGTAGTGCTGAATGGCGCCAACCAGTCCACCCTCCTGCCCAATTACATCGGCAACCCCAACTTAAAGTGGGAAAAATCCCTCCAAGGGGACGCAGGATTGGAAATGGGTCTGTTCCGCGACAGGATCCAGCTGAACATCGACTGGTACAATCGTACGACCAAGGACCTGCTGCTGCAGACGCCCATACCCTGGTCGGCCGGCATGCAAACCAACAACGTATATCAGAACATCGGCTCTGTACGCAATACCGGCATCGAGGTCAACCTGAATACGGTCAACGTAAAGACACCTGAGCTCACCTGGAGCACCAACTTCATCTTTGCTACCAATAGCAACAAGATCCTCAAGCTCAACGACGGCAATGCGGATATCTTCCCTGGCCCTAACTTCCTGGGACAAACGAATATCCTCCGTGTAGGCAAACCCATCGGCTCTTTTTGGGGCATGACCCGTCTGGGCACTTATAGCACGGATGAGGCCGCCGAAGCCGCATTGGTCAACCTGAAGCCGGGCGATCGCAAATACCTGATGGATAAGGACGGGAAAACTCCTATCTACAGCATCATCGGACGGGCCTATCCCAAATGGACAGGTACTTTCAGCAGCACCATCGCCTACAAGGGCTGGGACTTCTCCTTCGACATCCGTTTTGTCCAGGGTGTAAATACAGCCGCTACCTTCAAGCATTCCAGCGAAGACAGACAGACCATCGCCAACAGTCTGAAAACAGTGCTCAACGGCTGGACGCCTGACCACCAGAACACCATGGTCTCCCAGGTACGTAATTACAAATTCGCCCAGGATTCGCACTTCGACACCTGGTGGGTAGAGGACGGTTCCTTTATCCGCGGCCAGAATATAACCCTCGGCTATACGCTGCCCGAAGCCGTGGTGCGGAAAATGAAGCTGGCCAAAGTACGTATCGCCGCCAGCGCGCAGAACTTCTTCCTGCATACGAAGTACACAGGCTATGATCCGGAAGTCGATACGTTCAATTCCAGCTACGGCAACAACCCTGCCTTTTCCCAGAACCTGGATTTCTTCTCCTATCCCCGCCCCATGACGATGAATCTGGGCCTGACGGTAGGATTTTAATTACACAACCCGAAAAACGAATAGAATGAAACGTTTTAAAAATATAAGTATCGTTCTCTTATTGTTAGGCTGCCTGGGAAGCTGTAAAAAGTTCCTGGAAGAAAAGCCTACCAACTTCCTGAGTCCCGGATTTACCATTACCAATGTCAAAGAGGCCAGGGCCCTGACCAATGCCTGCTATTCCAAGCTCCAGGGACTGCTCAACGGACAGCCTTCCTCCTATGGAGGCAATACCTGGAACCTCCTGGAATTCATGACAGGCAAATCCAATAGCGACCTGGGGCAGACGGGATTCGTCAACTTCCAGAACCTCAGCTATAACAGCACCTCCTTCTACGTGGATACCTGGTGGCAGCAAATGTATATGGGCATCGGCGCCTGTAACCTGGCCCTGTCCAGTCTGGCAACGGTCAACTCCGGCGTGGTCAGCGATTCGGTAAAGAATAATATGCTGGCGGAAGCCCATACGCTGCGCGCCCTGTACTATTTCTTTCTCGTAAGGATGTATGGCGCCCTGCCCATGGTGACCAGCGTGCCAAAAGACCTTAACCTGAAGCTTTCCCGCAGCCCGGCAAAAAGCATCTATGACAGCGTCATCATTCCCGACCTGCTGACAGCCGAGTCCTCCACCCTGCCCTGGCAGGACAATACAGGCCAGGTATCCATGAGCGCTGTGAAGTCCCTTCTGGCGGACGTGTACCTCACCTATGCCGGGAATCCCATCAAAGGGGGCGACCAGTATTATGCCGAGTCGGCCAAAAGGTCAAAGGATGTCATCGACAACGGCGGTTTCAGCCTATTCCCAAAATACACAGATATGAACAACCCCGCCAACAAAAACAAGGGAGAGTTCATCTTCCAGGTACAGTATGCCGCAGCGGCCAATTCGAACAACCCTTTGACGGCACTCACCATCCCCAACTATTCGGGTATTTCCAAATACTCGGATGAATATGGCTCGGTGCACCCGACAGATCAGTTCATCGCCTCCTTCAACCCGTCGGACAAACGGATAGCCGAACGCCAGTTCTTCTACACCAGCTACCCCAATATCAAGACAGGCGCAACCGTCCACTTTCAGTATCACTATATATATAAATGGTTCGATTCAACAGCCGTGACAAATACGGCAAAATCCGATTTGAACTACACGATATATCGTCTGGCCGACGTATATTTAATGTATGCGGAAGCTTCCAACAGGGCCGAGGGCGGACCCAACAGCGATGCCATTCACTATGTGAACCTGATACGCGAAAGGGCCAACCTGGGAGACCTCGCCGGGACGCCTTCACAGACGGATTTCGAACACGAAGTATGGCTCGAACGTTATTTTGAGCTTTGCTTTGAAAATAAGATGTGGTTCGACATGGTACGCACCCTGAAAGTGCATAACGACGTGACAGGCAATTGGGATGATTTTGTAGGGCATACGACGGTGTGGAACGCTACGTTCACGGCCAATCAGGAGCTCTTTCCGGTGCCGAAGCAGGAGACGGATGTAAATCCCAACCTGCTTCCGAACAACCCGGGTTTTTAAGAACGATGCTATACACATGAGAGAGTTATATCTGTCCTTCGAACGAGCCGCCGTTGGCGGCTCGTTCTCTTTTTTATTCAGGCAGGATCATGTATATTTGTTTGAACATGTCTATTCTTAACACGCTCTACGACGAATTGCTTGGCTTCACGGGTTTGAGACCCTTGCTGGAAATGTACCAGAAAGGAGATTATTCTTCTCTGTCAACACCCCGGGGTCTTCTCTCCGCCATCTCCCCGGTGATCCCTTTCCTTCTCTTCATCGAGATCATACGCGCCCTCGTGTATAAAAGATTCAGGATCGAGGACTACCGGATGCCGTTTTTTGTATTTATTGCCAACCGGGTTATTTCCCGCTTCATCTCCATTGCCGCGGTTGCATTTTGTATCAGCCTGCTGGAAAAGTATGCTCCCTTCCACTCCACGTTCAGGTGGTACTGGCTCATCTATGGATACATCATCTGGGAATTCGCTCACTTTGTCTATCACTATCTTGGTCATAAAGTACGTCTTTTCTGGTGCCTCCATTCCACCCACCACGCACCGAAAAGCATGAACCTCTCCGTCACCTATATGCATTTCTTCCTGGAAGCTCCCTATGCAGACGTGATCCGCACTTCCATCTGTATCCTGGCAGGTGTAAATCCTCCGCTGCTCTTCCTCATCATGGCCATCGACGGCACCTGGGGCGCCTTTATCCATGTAGGCGAAAATATCCTACGTGACGGCCGGATGGGCTTTTTACAAAAGATCATCCTCACCCCCTCTCATCACCGCGTACACCATGCCCGCAATCCTTTGTACATGGATACCAATTTTTGCAATCTGCTGAATATCTGGGATCGCGTCTTTTCGACCTACCAGGATGAAAAAGCTTCCGAAAAGATAGAATATGGCATTACCCGCCCCGTCAATACCCGCAGCTTCCTCGATATGTACTTCGGAGAATTCTATTGTCTGTTCAAAGACGTCGCCAAGGCTCCGGGACTAAAGAATAAATTCCTCTACATCTGGATGCCGCCGGGTTGGAGCCATACGGGTGATCACAAGACAGCCCGGGTAGTCAAACGGTCCGCCCCGCATCATTAGAATGGTTTTGCAGAAGGCTTGTCGATGGTCATCACGTGCCATATTTTTTTGGGCTTGTAGGGCGATCCTTTCCCTCCTCCGAGCCTCGCCAGTGAGCCGCTGCCGATGGACAATCCAATGCCGCCGCCGCTGCCAAACGATCCAAAACCCAGTCCGCCCCCGATGGAGACGCCACCGCCACCACCTCCTCCGCCTCTGGCGCCGGGAGGAGCCGGTATGCCTTCGATGAAGATGCCTACGGCCAGCTCTCTGTTCGTATAATGTGATAGCTTAGGATAAACGGCCTTCAGCGGGACCTTGGCCTCATACACCAGGTCCCCCGACTGATTGTAGTTCATACGGACCTGTACCCCTTCCTTATTTTCCTCGTCGTATTTATAATGCTGTATAGGCTCGTCCAGGCTGAAACCATACAGCTCGTATTCATCGGCATCGTCCAGCTTGGCGGACCTGTTCTTATACACCTCGGGACGCGCCTCGGCCATCAGCTGTTTCTCCCGATTGCTATGCGGATCGAGCGGGAAGCCCAACCCAATGGCGCCATCGTTGGACTTATCACCCTGGCTGTTCACCCACACGGTCATGCCCCCGGAAAGTATCTTATTCTGCTCCGCGGCGTCCTTGGTGGAGATCAGGATATATAGATTATCCGCATCATTGGTCATGGCATAGGTGAGCTTTTCCGAGGCATCGAGTCCCGGTAAAGGCCTTACCCAGTCACTGTCATTACCATCGATGGTCAATGGTTGCTTTTGCCAGTTGCCGGGCTGTCCCTGTCCGTCCGATGTAGCGCCATTACTCCTGGAAGACCGGCATGCCGTCATAAAAGCCAGCGGCAACAGAAAGGCCGTCAGCTGCAATAATGTCCGTAAAACGGGTCTCCGGGGAAATATTGCCCGTTTTACGGTTACGGCCAACGAGCCTCCGGCCCGTTGCGGAAGAGTGGTTTTCATTGCATTCATCTTTTGTGCATGGACTTTTGGCCCACGGTACAAAGGTAGGAATTGGCTTTGTTAAATATTTTCAAATGATGAGGGTCGGACAGTAATACAGATAGTTTGTTTTCATATGTGACTCTTTTAAGTTAGAGCTTTTATTTTAGCGCCTAAATATTATCTTTAAAGCGGAATACTCCTCCTACTCCTAACCTGACACCATGCCGCTAAGACAAGCCGGAAAATATTGCTTTTTCATTCTGCCT
>DASZWE010000523.1:0-6619 GCA_035546735.1 Puia sp. | reverse complement strand
TCCACATCGTCTACACGACCCGTATAACGCAACTTGCGGTCCTTGTCGAAAATAAAAACATGTGGCGTCGCCACCGGTCCGTATTTTTTAGCAACCGCTTCCGTCGCCCCGTCATAGAGATAGGGGAAATTGAAATGTTTTTCGGCGGCCCTTCGCTTCATCTCTTCAAAGCTGTCTCCCATATCCGTATATCCCAGCTCGCTCAGCTGAATGGACCGGGGATCATTGGGCATGATCGCCACCACCGCGACGCCCTTGTTACGGTAGTCGTCCGTCAGCCGGATCAGCCGGTCCTCATAAGCCTGCGCCGTGGGACAATGATTACAGGTAAAGACGATGACCAGGACCCTGGCCTCACGGAAAGAGGCGAGCGTATAAGTCTTTCCATCTACCCCTGTGAGAGAAAAATCCGGAGCAGACGCCCCAATGGGAAGAGTCGGGTGCTCTTCAGCGCCCATGCCCCGCGTTGCTACCCAAATAATGAGTAGTAAGAACAGCGTTCGCAATCTCATATGGCGTAATTTGTGAGAAGTTACAATTTTTTGTCCATCGGCACGCCTGCCCGGACCGACAAGCGTAATAAACGAAAACTTCCATATAAAACCTCCCATCATGCACACAAGACGATCTTTCCTTCGCGCTGCCTCACTTTATTCCGCCGGCGCTTTGTCCGCTTCCGCCCTTTTTTCTTTCATAGCAAATGTCCGTCCCTCGGACGATGAACCCCTGGTTCATTCGGGACCCGGCCAACCCACCATTGGTCTCCAGCTCTACACTGTCCGGGACGCCATGCAGGCCGATCCTGCCGGCACGCTGGCCAAGGTCGCCAAAATTGGATACAACTCCCTGGAAGGCGCTACCTATACGGGCACCGAAAAGTTTTATGGCATGGACCCGAAGAGCTTTAAAGCGTTATTGAAGAGCGACGGGCTCGTGATGCGCAGCTGTCACTACCGGTTGGGCGAAGACAAGGGAAAAGAGCAGGAAATGAAGGGCACCATACTGGACGACTGGAAAAGGGCCGTGGACGATGGCGCCGCGCTGGGTCTCCAATATATGGTCTGTGCATGGTTATCCCCGGCGGAAAGAAAAGGCCTGGATCACTACAAGTGGATGGCCGGTGAGTTTAACAAGGCCGCGGAAGTATGCAAACAGGCCGGTATTCAATTCTGCTATCACAACCATGATTTTGAATTTGATCAGCAGGACGGCAAATATCCTTATGATGTCTTGCTGGAAAATACCGATAAGGACCTCGTAAAAATGGAGATGGACCTTTACTGGGTCACCAAGGCCGGACAGGACCCCATCGCCCTGTTTGCCAAACATCCGGGAAGATTCCCCCTCTGGCATTTGAAGGACATGGACGCCACACCCAAACACGCATTTACAGAAGTAGGCAACGGCACCATTGATTTTAAGAAGATCTTCGCCCATGCCCATCAGGCCGGCATGAAATACTTCTTTGTGGAACAGGATATCTGCCCCGGATCGCCCTTCGACAGCATTACGAAGAGCATCGCCTATATAAAGAAAAATCTTGTCTAAGTCCCGGCAAAAGCCCATACTACATATGACAGCCCTGCCAAAAGGAGAAGTCTCGATAACACCTTAAAAGATCAAATATGATCGTCGGTAAAAAAATCAAAATACTCCTGCTGCTCGTGAGCATCAGCACTTCCGGCCGCCCACAGAGCAGCGCCGTCGTCACCTCCGCCCGCCCCCAAAACGACCCCATCGGCATCTTCGACGGACACGGCGATGTCGGCGCCAATGTCATGCCCGGATCAGCCGTCTTTATTCCCGCGACGGGCCAGTACGTCATATCCGGCGCCGGATACAATATCTGGGGGGATCATGATGAATTTCAGTTTGTCTGGAAAAAAATGCGTGGCGACTTTATCCTGTACACACGGGCGGAATTCCTGGGCTCCTGGGTAAACTACCATCGCAAGGTGGGCTGGATGATCCGCAAAAACCTCGATGGCAGATCACCCCATGTCAATGCCGTGGAGCATGGCGATGGCCTTACCTCTCTCCAGTTCCGCCGCACCGAGGGCGCACAGACAGAAGAGCATAAGCTCAGGATCACCAAAGCCAATATTCTGCAGCTGGAACGAAAGGGCAATCAATACATCATGCGGGCCGCCGAATATGGCCAGCCTTTTCAGACCGACACCATCACCGGCATCGACCTGGGTGACGAAGTATATGTGGGCCTGTTCGTAGGATCGCACGACGCCGACAGGCTGGAGACAGGCGTCTTTAGCAATGTCCGGATCACCATCCCGCATGCAGGCGAGTCCGACGGCAATACCCGGATGACCATGGGCAGCAACCTCGAGCTCCTCGAGCTGGCTTCCGGCCGGAGGGATATCATCTACTCCGTACCGTATTCCATCCAGGCCCCCAACTGGACGCCCGACGGAAAGAACCTTATCTTCAATGACGCCAAAGGACTGATCTACAAATTTGACCTGGCTGCGAAGACGCCTGCACCCATCAACACCGGCTCCATCACACACAACAACAACGACCATGTCATTTCTTTCGACGGGAAGATGCTCGGGCTGAGCAATTGGGTAGAAGACCTGGGCGGCTCCATTATCTATACCGTACCCATAGATGGTGGCACACCCAAACAGGTGACGCCCAAAGGACCCTCTTATCTGCACGGCTGGTCGCCTGATGGTAAAGACCTGGTGTTCTGCGGCGAACGCGACGGCGAGTTCGACGTATACAAAGTGCCTGCCGCGGGCGGGAAAGAGATAAAGCTGACCACCACCAAAGGACTGGATGATGGCCCTGAATATACACCCGACGGAAAATATATTTATTTCAACTCTGTCCGGACAGGTACGATGCAGATATGGCGCATGCACCCGGACGGCAGCCAGCAGGAACAAATTACCAATGATGAGTACAATAACTGGTTTGCGCATATCTCACCCGACGGCAAGTGGTTTGTATACCTTTCTTTCCTGAAGGAAGAAACCCCCGCCGGCATCCATCCGCCCTACAAGCATGTCTATATCCGGCTGCTGCCCATCGATGGGACTGGCGAACCAAAAGTATTGGCCTATGTCTACGGCGGTCAGGGCACTATCAACACACCCTCCTGGTCTCCGGACGGAAAAAGGATTGCATTTGTCAGCAACAGCAACTAACAGAACATGAAGGCTCGTAAGTTCAGTATCATCGGCATCGTAAGTTTTTTTTCTCTCACCCTTGCCGGACCACTCACGGCGCAGGTCACCACGCAATCGCCAGCACCCACAGCAGCGCCTGATCCGGTCGGGTCCTCTGTATACGCCGCCCAACACCCGACCCCGCCTACCGTGTCCGACCCGTCCCGGTCTTCATCCCCCTCCACAACCCAGCCCGTCCGGCAGGTACAGCTCACCCGGTTCAGGCTGCAGTCTTCGGCTATCGTAAAAGCAGATGGCGCCGCGCTATCCTCACCCGCCTGGCAGCCCCGGAATTATTGGTATCCCGTCACCGTTCCCTCCACCGTACTGACGGGGCTCGTCGCCAATAAGGTCTACCCCGATCCTTATATAGGCATGAACAATATGCTCATCCCCGACGCATCCGATACATTCAACCTGCAATACCATCTGGACCAATACAGCCACCTGCCCGGTGAGCCTAATCCATGGAAAAAGCCCTATTGGTACCGCACCACCTTTTCTGTACCGGCAGGGGATAAAGGCCGGCATTTCCAGCTGATCTTCAAAGGCATTAATTATCGGGCCGACGTCTGGCTCAACGGACAGCTGATCGCCGACTCCTCCCGCATGGTAGGCATGTTCGAAGAATTCTACCTGGATGTGGACATGGCCATTCGTGCCGGTGAAGAAAATGCGCTGGCCGTAAAGATCTATCCCCTGGATTATCCCGGTCTGCCGGCCGAACCCCAGCTAAAAGCCATGGACGACTTTTTTGAGAACGGCGGACCGACGGGGGACATAGGTAAAAATGTGACCATGCTCTGCTCCATCGGGTGGGACTGGATACCCGAAGTGAGGGATCGTAACATAGGGATCTGGCAACCCGTATACCTCCGTACAACAGGACAAGTCATTATTGCGCATCCACGGGTCATTACCGCATTGCCGGATACCGGCGTGGCAAAATTATCCCTGGATCTCGATCTCAACAACTTCACCCAAGCTCCACGCAAAGGCCGCCTCACCGTGACCATCAGCCCCGAGAACTTCAGCGGCGCCACCTTCACCTTTTCGAAGGATCTAACGGCAATGGCCACGGATTCTGCCACGAAGGTCTACCTTTCAGCAGATGACATCCCCGCGCTCACGATACACCACCCTCACCTCTGGTGGCCCAACGGCTACGGCAATCCCGACCTTTATCGTATCAGGCTCCGCTTTACAGACCAGTCGGGCGTCTCGGACGATACCAGCTTTGTCTTTGGCATCCGCACCGTTAGCTCCTCCACGACGATGGTGAAGGGGTATGTACGGCGTGAATTTTATGTCAATGGCCGTCGTATCCACCTGGTAGGAGGGGCCTGGGTGCCGGACATGATGCTGAACAGGGATCGCCAGCGCTATGACTATGAGCTGCGGCTTTGTCGCAACGGCAATGTAAACCTCGTTCGTATCTGGGGCGGCGGCCTGGGAGAGACCGATGATTTTTATGAGCTGGCCGATCGCTACGGCTTGCTCGTGTGGCAGGACTTCTGGATCACCGGCGACACGAATGGCGGCTTCAAAGGTTCCGCCGACTGGCCCTTGCAGAGCAGCGTCTTTATCAACAATGTCATCAGCACCATCCTTCGCATTCGCAACCACCCCAGCCTGCTGGTATGGACGGGCGGTAACGAAGGACACGCAAGGAAAGAACTATACGACGCCATGCGCGACAATGTAGCCAACCTGGACGGCACCCGCCCCTTTATTCCCTGCTCCTCCGGCTTTTCAAAAGCCCCCGCCGACTGGAAAGGCTCCTGGCCCGATAACAAGCTGTCCGGTGTATACAGCGGCGGCCCCTACAGCTGGCAGGACGAAAAAAATTACTTCCTCTTTGTCGACGAAGGCAAGGGCTGGGTCTTCAAAGATGAGACAGGCATCCCTTCTCAGCCCCCCTACAACACCCTGCCGAAGATCATACCCGACCTCTCGCCCGACAGCAGTCTGCCATATCCCCTGAACAATACCTGGGGCTATCATGACGCCTGCACCGGCAATGGCAGGTATGATACATATTATAAGGCCATGGTCGATCGTTACGGAGCGCCTCAAAGCATTCGCGACTTCTCGGAGAAAATGCAGCTTATCAATGCGGATGGATACCGGGCCATATTCGAAGCCGCCGGACATAAGCTGCGCGAGACAGGAGGTGTTATGCTGTGGAAGCTGAACGCCGCATTCCCCAGCGTGGCCTGGCAGGTCTATGACTGGTACCTTGAACCCAATGCGGGGTATTATTTTATGCAACGGGCCTGTGAGCCGGTCCATATCCAGCTCAATCGGGATGACTCCTCCGTAGCCCTGGTCAATCGTACCTACCAGCCTCGTAAAGGACTTCGGTACAGAGCAGACATCCTCGATACGGGCGGCCGCTCGCTGTACAGACAGGAAGGCCATGCCAGCCTGGACACAACAGAAGCCCGGTCTGTGCTTTCACTCAAAGAGGAACTAAAAAAAGAAAAAGGTATTTCATTCCTTCTCCTCACCCTCTATGACGCCGGCGGCAAGCTGCTGTCTCGCAATACCTATTGGATGTCACCCGGGCATGACTTCACCGCCTTGCGCCAGATGCCTTTCGCCTCGCTGACAGTAAAAGCCCTGCCTGCCGCTCCAGCCTCCACATCCTCCGGGAACTACTTGCCCGGTGCGTATGCGACCTGGACCATCACTATAAAAAACACGTCGGACAAGCTGGCCTTCTTCCTGAATCCGCAGCTGATCCGGGCGGGAGAAGAGATCCTGCCAAGCTATTGGTCCGATAATTATTTTTCCATTCCTCCCGGTGAGACCGTGACCACCACCGTCAGTTGCCCAAAAGCCATGATAAAAGGCGTAACGCCCGGGCTGAGACTGGAAGGCTGGAATGTCCCAACGCAGACGGTCCCGCTGGCCACCCGCTAAAAGAAGCGACCCCCTTCCTGCCAGCAGGACAGGTTATTTATACAAGTGCTGATCCTGCAAGTAGTCGATACCATTGGTCTTCAGATAGCCGATCCCCCACTGGCTGAGAAATTCCAGCATCGGCGATAGCGAACGACCGAGATCCGTCAGCGCATATTCCACGCGCAATGGTTTGGAGGAACGCGTAGTCTTATGGATCATCCTATCCCTTTCCAACTCCTTCAGCTGCTGGGCGAGCACCTTTTCAGATATGCCCGGGAGATTATCCCGGATCTCGCTATAGCTTCTCTTTTGAAAGTAATACAGATGAAATAATATCAGCACCTTCCACTTGCCGCGGATAAAGCTCAGCGATACATCGACAGGACAGGTATATGTTTTATTATGCAGCTTGATCATAAAGTTAAATTTCATCGTCAGCAGCGCCTACTTTTTGGTAAGCCCTTCCCCGCGATCATATTATCCGGTAAGTTTGTCGCAAACAGAAGACCCATGACAACACCACA
>DASZWE010000522.1:0-4452 GCA_035546735.1 Puia sp. | reverse complement strand
TTTTTGGTACGGACTGCAGCGGTTTTGTCCAGTCTGTATTCCGATTTATCAATATCCCTTTGTTACGCGATGCATCCCAGCAGGCCACTCAGGGCGAGGCGGTTGGATTCCTGGAAGAGACGAAGACTGGCGATCTGGCATTTTTTGACAATGAGGAGGGAAAGATCACGCATGTGGGGATCCTTCTAAGCCCTAATGAGATCATCCATTCTTCCGTAAAAGTGAGGATCGACAAGATCGACAATATGGGCATTGTCCGGAGCGACAGTTTCCAGCGCACGCATCATCTGCGGATCATCAAACGGGTGTTACCTACTTCGTAGCGGTCCTGAAGTTATCTTTATACGCCTTTATGGCTTCTTCGATAACCTTTAATGCAGTGGTCTTATCGCCGAACTCTTCCACCACGACCGTCTTATTCTCCAGCTTTTTATATTCTTCAAAGAAGTGGCGGAGCTCTTCAAAGAAATGTTTGGGCAGCTCTTCCAGGTTGTTGTAATGATTGACGCTGGGGTCTTTGGCGGCAACGGCGATGATCTTATCGTCAGCATCCCCGCTGTCCACCATTTGCATGACGCCCATGACCTTCGCTTCCATGAGGCAGAGGGCCTGTACCGGCAGAGAGGTGATCACGAGGATGTCGAGAGGGTCTTTATCGTCGCCGTATGTCTGGGGGATAAAGCCGTAGTTGACGGGGTAGTAGAAGGAGGAATAGATGACCCGGTCCAGCTTCAGGAGGCCGCTGTCCTTATCGATCTCGTACTTGGCCCTCGATCCCTGGGGGATCTCGATGATGGCGTTGACTACTCTGGGAGCATTATTGCCTACCGGAACTCCATGCCAGGGATGTGATACTGTCATCATAGATAAAAAATTCGTTGGGCAAATTTACTTGAATTACAACTTTTTTTCTTAATTATCTTAGGTGAACGCATCTTTATGTCTCAGGTGGTGATCTCCCCTACGAATGCTTAGGCGTAAGGACATGAAAGCGGCGGCTCTTTATCCGGTTGATGACCTCCACGGAAGTTACCAGGGTAAAGGATATGCCTAAAGGAAGTCCCAGGAGATAGTCCGTTTGACATAGGGATTGGTTAACGAATTGTTATTAACCATATAAACCCCAAGATTATGCCAAAGGCGGAATAGGAAATTAAAAATTGCTTTTGCCTTTTAATATTTCTTTGAAGTCTACCAGCCAATCGCCGTGTACGCGTATAACCTTTATCGTGGTGGTATCCTTCTTGTAGGTATTTGCGTAGGTGTAAGAGGTGGTGGAGTCGTCGACGTTCTGAATATTGATTGGCAGGATGTCGGCGTCCCTGTATTGCCTCCGCTGATCCTGGTCCATTCTGTCATAATCCTGTTTCCACTTGTCGAGCAGCATCTGGTTGGTGGAGTCGCGGTACATATAGAAGTTGGCTTTGTCGTAATCGCCGTCCAGGGAGGCCCTGATAAATTCGCGGCCGGCGTCCTGGGCATCTTCGGCTTTTTTATAGGAATGGGTGCCGGAACAGGCTGCCAGGAATACGAGGGATGGAAGTAGGATCTTTTTAATCATGGTATAAAAATAAAAAAAAGCCTGTAGATAAATCCACAGGCCCGTGTTTTCATCTCTTCGGTCCGAAAACGGTTAATGGTGGCTCTTCGAGCAACCGACCCGTTGTCGGTTTTTGTTACCTCCAAAGGGAACATGATCAACTATCTGAACGGACCGAAGGCCCGCTGGCCAACGGCCAAATATCAGGGACGACCGGTGTTGATGTCTTCGTTGTCTTTTTTGTCTTTTTCGTAGGCCTTGATGATGGCTTTTACCAGACGGTGACGTACTACGTCCTCTTCGTCCAGCTCGATATGAGAGATGCCGTCGATGTTCTTGAGTATGTAGAGCGCTTTGGCAAGGCCGCTTTTTTGATTTTTGGGCAGATCTATCTGTGTCAGGTCACCCGTAATGATGGCTTTGGCGTTGGCGCCGATGCGGGTGAGGAACATTTTGAGCTGCAGGTCGGTGGCGTTCTGGGCCTCATCCAGGATGATAAAGGCGTTGTCCAGGGTACGTCCGCGCATATAGGCCAGGGGCGCGATCTCGATGGTGCGGGTGCTCATATAATAGCCCAGTTTGTCGGCGGGTATCATATCGTCCAGCGCATCGTACAGCGGACGCAGGTAAGGATCGATCTTTTCTTTCAGATCGCCCGGCAAAAAGCCAAGGCTTTCACCGGCCTCGACGGCGGGACGGGTGAGGATGATCTTTTTGACCATCTTGTTCTTCAGGGCCCTCACTGCCAGCGCAACGGCTGTGTAGGTCTTACCTGTACCGGCAGGGCCGATGGCGAAGACGATGTCGTTCTTGTCCGCCGCAGCCACCATGCGTTTTTGGTTGACGGTGCGGGCGCGGACAGTTTTCCCATTCGGACCAAATACCAGGATGTCGTTGGGATGCCTGTCGATGAAATGATCTACCGTCTCAGCATCGTCGCCACCAAGGATCTGCTCGAAATAGTTCTCGCTTACATGACCGTTTCGTTCCAAATATTGCACTAAAAGGTCGATTTTTTCCTTTGCTGTCTCTACTTGTTCAGGTGATCCGCTCAGCTTTATCTGGGTGCCTCTGGACAGGATCTTTAACAGTGGGAACTTTTTCTTTAAGATATCTAACTTACCGTTGTTCACTCCGAAGAACTCAATTGGGTTAACGGTTTCCAGGTTGATGATAGTCTCAGTCAAATTCGGTGCATTTAAAGTTCGACAATCTATGTTTTTTGGGTACTGTTCGGGATCATTGATGCCCGTTACCTGTCTTTTCAAATTTAACCTCTCTTGTATATAAAAACCTAAACTTACTTATCAACAGGGTGTTAATATTCCTGCGTCATCCTGATGCGGGGCCAGTTTTTTTTATTAATTTTACCGCTTCACACCTGTCCGTCGTTTGACGGATGACTCATTCAGAACGTGCTCCCGTGATCCCTTAAAAAGAATAACAGTGATCTTACGACTTTGTTCGTAAGCGGCGCCCGATTATTTAACGGCAGATCGCATGAGGTTATTTTATAATACCGGATGTATTAATTCCAAAATACGCTGATGAAGACCTCCAATATTGTGGTTTGGTTGGGACTCTACCTATTGTTTGCCCTCGATGGTAATGCCCAGCCGACGGCTGTGCACCGGCTGTGGGAACTGGTAAGCCGGGGGCCTTCATCTCATGGGAAGGCTCCGGATACGACCTATGTCAATAACCTTACTTTACTGGCCAGAGCGTATTATGGCATCAATGCCGACAGCAGCTTTTATTATGGGAAAAAGGCCTTGCAATATGCCGACAGCACGGGGTATGAGAAAGGCAAGGCGGAAAGCTGGCGGATGATCGGGAACACTTATGAGATGATCGGAAATTACGAGGCGATGCTGTCCGCCTATCATCGGTCAAGGCTTATTGCGGAGCGGATCGGCAGTGCTGCCCAGGTGGCCAAGGTCAATATGAACATTGCCCTCTTCTACAAGCAGATGGGAGAGTATGATGAAGCGCTGGCGCTGATAGGCAAGGACAGTCTCGTCTATGACGCCAACGGGGACAGCTCCCAGCTGGCTTATACCTATTCGCATCTTTCGGATGTGAGCCTGCACCGGCAGCAATATGACAAGGCCCTGGCATATATCGATAAGGCCATCGGGGTGGCGGTGGCGTTGAAGGATTCGCTGGCCGTCTCGTCCTTTACCAATGACGAGGGAAGGATATTGGCGGCAAAGGGGCTTTACAAAAAAGCATTGGCATTGCACGAGCAATGTATGGACTATTATCTCCGTATGGATGATAGACTAGGAGAGGCGGAAACCTTTATCCTGCTGGCCCGGACGAATCTGCTCCTGAAGAACTATAAAAAAGCTGTTCATTATGCCTCGCAAGGCCTGGAACTGGCGCGTCAGCTGTATAGAAAGAAAGAGATAAGGGACAATGGGCAGGTACTGGCTGATATTTACCGGGCCAAGGGTGATGATCGTATGGCCCTGCACTACTTTCAACTGTATAAGGATTATTCCGACAGCCTGTTCAACGAGCAGATCAGAAAGCAGATATTTGCCCTGGAGGCACGGTATGGATATGAGAAGAAGGCGGACTCCATGCGGGCGGCTGTCGTCCGACAGGAGATACTACAGCAGCATACCGCCCGGGCGCATACCTTACAGCTATCCATTGCCATCCTGTTGATCCTTTCGCTGGTGGTAGTGGCGCTGCTGTTGCAAAGGAGCAGGGCTGTCAGCCGGAAGAGCAATAAGGAGCTTTCCGACAAGAATGCCAAGATCGAGCAGCAGAAGGAGGCCATGGAGCACCAGGCGGTGCAGCTATTGCTGAACAATCAACAAAAGGACAAGCTGTTTTCCATTATCGCGCATGATCTGAGAGGACCTTTGAACTCTTTAAAGGGCCTGTTGGACTTTGAAAAGGAG
>DASZWE010000521.1:0-6771 GCA_035546735.1 Puia sp. | reverse complement strand
TCTTTCCCTGGGAATTGAAAGCTATTATGGCCAACCCGATCTCATTCGGGCTCCTGTTCATCGGCGGCACCTTCCGGAAATTCTCTACCATGAACGATCCTGCTTCTTTTGGCGTCGTGATGTCTGCCTGCTCCGTGTTCTTTATCATTCTCGCTATCTATGAAAAAAATAAAGCTACCCGGCTGCTCTTTATCATATGCATTATCCTGATGATACTGGGCCTCACCTATTCGGGCACGCGCACGGCCTATGCTACGACCCTGGGGGGCATTGTTTTTTTTGTCCTCTTCAACATAGACAAACCGGCCATCCAGAAATTCGCCGCCGTCATGGTAATACTATTTCTGGCGCTCGAATTCGGTCCCTTCTCGGCATTCGCCCCGGTGCGACGTTTCCGAAGCACTTTCGAAGGTTCCAAGGATGAATCCATGAATGTACGGCTGAAGGCACGGACCTGGCTCAAGCCCTATCTCTACAGGCACCCCATCGGCGGAGGCCTGGGGACCACGGGATTTGCAGGCGCCACCAATTACCCGGGCAATCCGCTGGCCATGTTCATGCCGGATGGCGGCTATGTCCTCAAGGCGGCGGAGACGGGCTGGATAGGACTGCTGTTAGCCTGTATCCAATACTTCGTCATATTGAAGACCGGTATCCGGGGTTTCTTCCGATGTAAAGACCCGACAATGAAGATGTTCTATTCGGCGGCGGTCAGCAGCATTTTTGCCTTCTATCTCGCCGAATATACGCAGCCCCTGCTGGGGGGTATTTCCGACTCCGGGATATACCTGGCATTCCTGGCGATCATTCTCAACCTCAATAAACACCTTGATAATCCAAAATCGTGGTATGCTGAAGAATAAACACTGGCCGATATTGCTCCTGGCCTCCCTCATCGCCGGCAGCCCATCTTTCTCACAGGACGCAGAGCATGTTTATGTAAAGAAAGTCTTCGTGGCAGAATACAAGGTCTGGTATCTGGGCAGCGATGGCAAGGTCTATGGTTACATCGAAGGGCATCCCCGACCTATCCCCTACTCCACGGGCCATAAAAAGATAGTGGCAGGCGCGGGTGGCTTCAACTATTTCCGCGTTCTCGATGAAGATGGCTATCTCTGGAGCTCCCAGCCTAACAACCTTTCCATTACTTCGCGGACGGATCTGGACGCCTCCGGCCAGTCTTTCGACGACAATGTCTTCGTGGACGCCTATGCGAACTGCGTTGCCACGATCAAGAGGGACGGCAGCATCTGGTACCTGGGCAACGACTATTACCACCTCTTTCAGCGGGAGGACATGAAGATGTTCGCGGCCACCCAGATCTCTCCGAAGGGTATGAAATTCAAAAAAGTGCTGCTGGGCGGATACAGGATACTGGCATTGACGACGGATGGACAGGTTTACGAATGGGTGCGGACTCCCAACCCCAACCTCGTTCCGGTGAAAAAGAAGATCCCCCGCCCGGCCTGCGATATTTTCAATGCGCATCATGATGTGGCGGGCGCCATCATCCCCGACCCGCATGGCTCCAAATCCATGGGCTATCCTTATGTATGGGGCACCAGATGCAGCATGTGGGGCGGTACACAGGCCTATACGGAACCGACTTCCATCAAGGCTCTCTGGAAAATGAAAGTGCCTGTAAAAGAGATCACCACCAATGTCAACACCATCCACTATATCGATAGTTTGGGACGATTGTTCGGCATCGGCTACAACCCCGACGGAGAGATCGGCAACGGGCAGGAGCAAATAAATAAGTACAACTACCCGGGATTTCCCGGATATGGTTCCACCTTCCAGGACTACCAGTTCCCGACAGGTGCCCCGCCGATAGAGGTCGGCAAAGGCGTCAAATGGAAACATCTCTACTCCAATAACTGGTTCACCTTCTTCAAATATGGGCAGGACGAGCACGACAGCCTTTATTCATGGGGGCGCAACAAGGCGGCGGTGCTGGGCAATGGCATGAACAACCTCCAGGATGCAAACAGCTGCAATGCGCTGGATGTGCTGAGGCCAACGATGGTGCATCCACTGTCGGTGATGGCACAAAGCTATAACTTCACGCCTCCTTCGATCGATGCAGGTCCCGACCAGACGATCACGGGTACGGAGGTAACTCTTTCAGGCAAGGCTACGCCGCCGCTCCTGATCAAGGCCACCCCGGTGGCGGCCAATGGTATCGACACAGCCGGGTACAAGATCGTATCCTACAAATGGACAAAGATCAAAGGACCGGCGGGAGCAAAGATCACCCATCCGGATGCCCCCGTCACCACCGTCACAGGCCTGGTCCCGGGCGTTTATAGATTCAACCTCCAAACGGAAGACAGCAACACAGGTACGCTCAGCGGCGACGTCACCATCACGGTGAAAGGGCCGGAAGCAAAAAAATAACACCATGATCGTCCTCCACCTACTGACCATACTGTTGTTCGTTTACCTCCTGGCGACACTGTCCTATCTGTTCGTTCTGTCGGTGGCCGGCCGGTTCGGACGCTTTCCAAAATACAGCGCCTGCCCGCAAAAAGCGCGTATCGCGGTCATCATACCCTCTTACAAAGAAGATAATATCATTCTCAATACGGCAACCCAGGCCCTGCTGCAGCACTATCCCCGGACCAACTATACGGTCACGGTCATAGCCGACCAGCTACAGCCCGGGACGATCCGGCAATTGAAGGAGATACCCGTCCGCGTGATAGAGGTCAAATGGGAGAAAAGCATGAAGGCCAAATCCCTCAACGTGGCATTTCAGCAGCTGGCAGGGGACCAGGGTGAAGGGGCTGGCAAAGGATATGATCTGGCCTTTATCCTGGACGCGGATAATATCATGTCCCCCGATTGCCTGGAAAAGGTCAACCACGCCTGGCAACAGGGCTGGGAAGTGATCCAGTGCCATCGTACAGCCAAGAACAAGAACAACTCGGTCGCCATCCTGGACGCCATGAGCGAAGAGATGAACAATACCATTTTCCGAAGAGGGCAAAGAGCGCTGGGTCTCTCCTGTGCGCTCATCGGCTCGGGCATGGCCTTCCGATACAGCCTGATAAAGGACATCTTCTCGTCCCCGGAGATACAGGACAACCCGGGTGAGGACAAGGTGGTGGAAATGCAGCTGATCAGCAGAGGCGTCCGGGTGGAATACCTGGAAGACGCCTACGTTTATGACGAAAAGGTGCAGCGCAAAGAGGTCTTCGAAAAACAGCGTACCCGCTGGCTGGGGACCCAGATAGACAACCTGCGGCCCCTGCTGGCAAAGAAGATGAGAGAAAATGCCATTGGACGGATATACTACCTGAAAGTGCTGGAATGGCTGCTCCTGCCACGTCTGCTGCTCCTGGCCCTCTTTGGCCTGCTCCTCCTCCTGTCCGCGGCTGATATCTTCATGGGTCTGCATTTGCTGGCTCCCGCCTGGCCCTGGTGGATAGGCCTTATGGCGCTGTATGGTCTCACCCTGCTGATAGCCATACCAGCCTCCTTCTACAACGGACAGACGGTTAAGGCATTCCTGAAGATCCCGGTGCTGATGCTGGCCATGCTAAAAGCCCTGATGGGCGTGAAGAAGAACAAGTCCGGATTTATTCATACTCCAAAGGAGTTTTCAAATTAGGCTCAGGAGCCTTCTTGTCGCCGGAAGGGAACCATCGATCCTTCAACGCGATGAAGAACGACTCGAAATATTTAAAGCTCAGGGAGGCCACGATATATACGACGATGACAAAAGGGATAAAGAGAGGCAGCCTCCATTTTACACCCACGGGCTTGAACACGCCCTCAAAAAGATAATACCAGATCATCCAATGGTAGATATACATGCCATAGGATACTTTCCCTATGCCCACCAGCCACCTGTTCTCCCAGAACCGCCGCAGCGCAGATGGCCTGCTTTGGGTATGCACGCTGACAAGTACCAGAATGGTGGCGGCAAAGAGAAGGTTTAGCACGGTATAGTGCCAGACATATACATAATTGGTAGTTTGGCCGAATGCGAATCCCAGGTCGATAAGGTAAAAGCTGTGATCAGGATGATTGATATAATTCAGTGCGCCTGCCGCGAGCGCGAGCGCGAGACAGCCGGTGAGTACCGTCCATGGCTTTTTTATGCGTTTGTCCAGGGCCAATACAGGGATCAATCCACCGATAAAAAAGGCGTCCAGGTGGCTGAATGAATTCCAATAGACGATGGTGGCCAGGGCCTCTCCTTTAAAGCCCAGGTCTATATAATGCTGCCCTATAAGGAGCCTGCTGACAGGCGTGAGCACGATGACGGCGATCATAAAGCCCTTTACTATTTTGGGTGGCGCCAAAAACAGGATCAGGGGGAAGAATAAATAGAACTGCTCTTCTATCGCCAGCGACCAGAGATGCGCAAAGGACGGGTCCATGGTCCATTCCGGCAGGGTCCGGGTGAAGTTATAGGTATAGGTGAGCAGCCAGGGCATATAGGTCCTGTACGTGTCGGGAAAATGAAAAAGCAGATAGGTGATCCCTAACACCAGCAGATAGCCATAATAGAG
Organism: Puia sp.; assembly: GCA_035546735.1. Taxonomy (GTDB): domain Bacteria; phylum Bacteroidota; class Bacteroidia; order Chitinophagales; family Chitinophagaceae; genus Puia. Next base: position 2,248 of record DASZWE010000521.1, on the reverse strand, counting down.
GGGGAGTATGCGTAGTGCTCTTCTTACCCAGAATTTTTTGAATTTGTACCCGGTGGGCTCCGCCCTGGACTTTTCCTTCCAGAGAATGCCGGTAATGAGGAATCCCGAAAGGACAAAGAAGAGCTGCACGCCTATCCATCCGAAGTGCAGAACGCCCGTATGCAGGCTCAGCACGAGCAGAATGGCCATAGCCCTCAGCCCGTCGAGGCTTTTAATATATCCGCTGCCAGACATGGGTTTAGTTATCTTTTGCTTTTATTGTCGGAAGCCGGCGCGGTGGAGGAGTAAGGACGTACTACGGAATCCAGCGACACACCGATCATTCTTTCTATATCCAGACGGATAAGGTCCTGCTGTAATTGAAGATTCATGATCTTTACCATCTCTTCGTTCTTTGCCCGCTGTGCAAGGATATAGGCGTCCACCGTGATCTTTCCCTGCCGGAAGGTCTGTTCGGCCTGGGTGGCATTCACTATCACGTCGTTGCTCAATTCATTCTCCATCTCTATCTGCTGCGCATAGAACTTGTACTGCTTGTATTTCGACAGGACCTGCAATTTCAGCGTCCTGGCCAGCATCTCCTGCTGATCCTTGCCGTTGGCAATAGATTCCCTGGCGGTCTTCACCTGGTTGCCCTGTGAGAAGAAGATACCCAGGGGAATGGTGATGCCGAAAAAGTATTTGGGATATACATAGGTGGCCTGCCCATTATTGACTGGCTTGGCAAAACTCTGGTCGTTATAGTTGGTGGAAATGGACAGCAGGTTCAACCACATGTTCTTGGCCCTCTTCAGCTCCAGCTGTGCGATCTTACCCTGGTGTACGGAAGCGTCGTACTCGGGTCCTTTCAGCACCAGCTCCACCAGCCTGTTCTCGATAGCCGTGTCGCTTGCAGCGGCTACGCCAAAGTTCGACAAAGGATTGGTGGAGTTATTCGTCTTATCGCTACCGGTGGCCCCACCTGTCTGTTTGGCGGGCTGATTGGGCGGCTGCTGGGCCGAAACATTCATAAGGACGATAAGAAAACATGTAGAGAGAATAGAGGTTCGAATCATGTTTATATCACGTTTACATTTTCGAGATCGATCATATTCAGGATCGACCCGCAGAATTTGCCATTCAGGTCTTTGAAAAATTTCGCCGATTCCTTGTCTATCTGCTTGATGATATCCGTCGCTGAGAATACGGCTACCACGCCTTCCACATAATCCACGAGCTCCCGGCTGTCTGAAAAATCATTCAGGGGAGGCCCCTCCAGGAAAATATAATCGAATTCCTCCAGCAGGGCCTGCAGATGGATCAGCAGGTTGTTCTCGCTGGGCAGCACTTCAGATGGCGTATAATCGCCACCCTGGGAGCCGATGATAAAAATGCCGCCGGTGCCGGAGCCTACATCCTTCGAAAATACTTTGACCTTCAGTTTTGGCGAGACGCTCAGGTCCTCGTTGGAGATCTTCTCGAGCACAGGGTCCCCATGCAGCTGTACCGTAAGGTCATTATTGGAGAAGTTGGTGTCGATGATCAGTATTTTCTTTTTGCTCATGCTAAGGCTGTAGGACAGCGCCTGTATCAGCGTGGTCTTACCCTGGCCTTTCTTGGTGCTCGTGAAGAGGAATATGCGCTTGCCGCTGTGCTCTATCTCATAGCGGAGCTTGCGGATGGATTCCCGGAAAACATTGCTTCGCTTCTTCTCGGACACGCCTTTCTCCTTGAGATTGCCGGTAATGACGTCCCTCAGCGCCTTGTTTCGCATGTTCATGAAGTTGACAATGCTGATAAGCTTCAGGTTCATCTCCTTCGAGAAGATGGCGGGGGTCCGTACGGATGAGTCCAGGTAGGACAGGATCACGATGATAAGCACGGCAGTGACACCGGTGACGAGTCCGGCCATTCCAACGATGATCATCCTCTTCGATGGCTCGGGCTCGATGGCAGGCTGTGCAATCTGCAGCTGGCGGAAATTGTTGACGGAGGAAGAACCGATCTCCGTGGCATTGGCATACCGCTGCCTGGCATCGAAATAATCCTTCTCGGCCATTTTGGCTTCCTGCAGCAGGGCCTCCACGGCAGCATTCCTGGAAGACGTTGTGCTGGCGTTGGACTTCAGGCTGGCGATCCTGGCCGTGATGTTTTTAATCTTATCTTTTCCGGCCTGAATGGTGACTTCCAGGTCCTGTTTCTTCTCCAACAGATCGTTCCTCTCCGAGCTGGTGTTGGTGCCTCCGCTGGAGACAGGTGTGGAGTTGAC
>DASZWE010000520.1:0-3045 GCA_035546735.1 Puia sp. | reverse complement strand
CGGCGTTCTTCGCTGCCGCCGGCGATGATCTGCACGTCGTCAGGAGCGATAATGACACAGGGCAGGCGGCCAATATGCCGGGAGAAACGTTCGCAGGGCTCGTTATTGGAAAGCAGCTCTTTTTTACCAGTCTCCCGCAGGATACAGACCACTTTCAGCGGCTGGCCTTCCTTTTCAAATTGTCCTTCAATGCGAAAGCCGGCGGCGCCAGCCCCGTCTTTCGAAGATTTATGCACATTGAGCTGATCCTGCCTTGTAAAATAGCTCTTGGTAAAGCACAGGTAGTAGATGGCGTCGAGCAGATTGGTCTTCCCAACGCCATTGCTGCCGCAGATGCCTACGATCCTTTCGGCAAATCGAAAGGAGACCTTTTCGTAGTTTTTGAACTGGACCAGTGATATCTCGCTTAGAAATAACAAGTTGAATATATTCAGACGCAAGATAACGCCGAAAATTCCTTTTTCCCCCGTATATTTGCCCCCGCCGTGCCAATGCGCGGGCACAAACCTCAAATTCTCAAAAAAGTGGCTACCAAGTTTTCAAAAGAGACCTATCTATACTGGTATGAGCTGATGCAGCTGATCCGTCAATTCGAACTGATGGCGGAAGAAAAGTATAAAATGGAGGGGAAGATCCGCGGTTTTTTCCATGCCTATGTTGGACAGGAGGCTATTGCTGCAGGCTGTATGACAGCTACCAAGCCGGATGATCCCTTTATCACCGCCTATCGCGACCACGGTCTGGCGTTGGCGAAGGGAGTTAGCGCCAATGCTTGTATGGCTGAATTATATGGTAAAGCTACAGGCGCTGCCAAAGGAAAGGGTGGAAGCATGCACTTTTTTGGAGTGGATGTAAAGTTCTTTGGAGGGCATGGTATCGTAGGGGCGCAGATCGGTACGGGCGCGGGCCTGGCATTTGCCGAAAGGTACAAGGGTACGGACAACGTATGTCTTACTTTCTTCGGGGACGGCGCCGCCCGTCAGGGTATGCTGCATGAGACCTTCAACCTGGCCATGCTGTGGAAGCTGCCGGTGGTATTTATTTGCGAGAACAATAACTATGCAATGGGAACCTCTGTCGAGAGGACTTCCAACGTAGTGGATATCTATAAGCTGGCTGATGCCTATGAAATGCCTGCCGATAGCATCGATGGAATGAGCGCGGAAGCCGTTCATGAGGGTGTTGCCAGGGCCGTGAAGCGCGCCCGCCAGGGAGATGGCCCTACCTTGCTGGAGATAAAGACCTACCGGTATAAAGGCCACTCTATTTCCGACCCTCAGAAGTATCGTACCAAGGAAGAGGTGGACGAATACAAGCAGAAAGACCCTATTCAAATGGTATTGGCCACCATCCTTTCCAGGAAATACGCTACACAGGAAGAGATCGACGCCATCAACCGCCGGGTGGACGAGACCGTGACCGCTTCGGTGAAATTTGCCGAAGAGTCGCCCTGGCCGGATGATTCCGAAGTGTTGAAGGACATCTATATGGACAAGAACTATCCTTTTATCGTAGACTAAAAAACAAATAAATACCAATGTCAGAGATCAAACATCCGGCACATCTGGAAGCAGAAAAGAATCCAGTAGACGAGCTGCAGAAATTCTGGGTCCGGTGGGGTAAACAGGCAAGCTATGGATTGCTGGTGATAGCAATCCTTGTAGCGGGTTATCTGGGCTACAAAAGCTTTATCAGCGAGCCCAAGGAAGCCGAGGCTAATAATGCCATCTGGCCTGCGCAGGAACATTATCGCATGGATTCGGTAAAGCTGGCGCTGAATGGCCAGGACCTTAAGTCCGATATCGGATTTTTAAAGGTCATGTCCCGGTACAGCGGCACAAAGGCTGCGAACCTGGCATCGTTCTATGCCGGCAGCTGCTATCTGAAGCTGGGCGATTTCAACAATGCCGTGAAATACCTGAAGGAGTTTTCCACCACTGACAAGGAGCTGCAGATACGCGCGTACGGGCTGCTGGGCGATGCCTATTCCGAGCTGAATAAAAAAGATGAGGCATTGGAGCAGTATAAGAAAGCAGGAACCTACTATGACAAGGATGAGGTATTCTCTCCGGAATATCTTTTCCGCTGTGGTGCTCTGTATGAAACCATGGGCAGGACACAAGAAGCCATTGCCATGTATAAAATTATCAAGGATAAGTATCCTTCTACTCCCAGAGGAGCCGAGATCGATAAGTATCTGGCAAGGCTAGGCGTGACACAATAGAACCATATGGCTGAAGTTAAGAATAGCGGCTTATTGAAAATTGATACAGGCATTCTCCATTCACAGGATGCCTGTGTCGTTATTGTGCGTACCGAATGGAATGCGGCCATAGTGGATGAATTGGAGAAAGGGTGCCGTTCGACGCTGGAAAAGGCCGGGGCGCATGTACAGGATGTGATCACCGTGCCGGGTGCATTCGAGATATCATTCGGGATAAAGGCTTATTGGGAAGTGCATAAATACAAGGATGACCGTCCCCGGGCCTTTGTTGCATTGGGCTGTGTATTGCGAGGGGATACGCCCCATTTTGAATATGTATGCAGGGCTGTCACGGATGGCATCGTACAGCTGAACATGCTGCTGCCTGTCCCCACCATTTTTGGGGTCCTCACGGTGGATAACCAGCAACAGGCGGACGAACGTATCGGCGGGCGGCATGGTCACAAAGGAGAAGAGGCCGCTATTACTGCGCTCAAAATGATCTCCCTGCTTAAATCCTTTAAACAATCTACGACGCTCTGACAGTCCAGCTTTTCATACCATGTTTTATAGACCAGCTGTATCCCCAGACTGCCTTCAATATGGTGAGCGTGCTGGAAAAGGCGGGTGCGGAGGTCACGTACAATAGCAACCAGACCTGTTGCGGCCAGCCCGCGTTCAATGCGGGATTCCGGGATGAGGCAAGGGATGTATGCTCTAAATTCCTGGAAGATTTTGATGGACAGGATTACGTCGTGGCGCCCAGCGCCTCCTGCGTCGGCTTCGTGCGCAACTATTATTCCACTCTTTTCGATAACTCTTCTCTGCATAATGATGTCAAG
>DASZWE010000519.1:0-3182 GCA_035546735.1 Puia sp. | reverse complement strand
GAATGGAGTGATAGCCCAACAGGGAAATGCAAAGATCGACAAGCTGGGCAACGGACAGCTAGCCTATAACAGGGCGGACTCCCGGCAGGCGGCGGCCGCACCTCTTCACAACACGCTCACCACACCGCGTGGTGGACAATACCGCCTGATCCTGCCTGACGGCACCGCCGTCTGGCTGAACGCCGCCTCCTCCATCACCTATCCTACGGCGTTTACGGGTGACGAGCGCAGCGTGCAGATCACGGGCGAGGCCTATTTTGAAGTCCAAAAGGACAAGATCCGGCCTTTCCGGGTGAAGTTCAATGCCGGCGCCGACTCCGGCATAGTAGAAGTGCTGGGCACCGATTTCAACATCAATGCCTACACGGATGAGGACGCCGTACGGACCACCTTGCTGGAAGGCAGCGTTCGCGTGGTCGGAAGGGAAACCACGCTCTTACACCCGGGACAGCAGTCGCAGCTGGATAGTAAAGGCCATACAAAACTGATACCCGACGCAGACGTGGAAGATGTCATCGCATGGAAGAACGGCCGCTTCCACTTCGAGAATGCGGATATACAGACAGTGATGCGCCAGATCGCCCGCTGGTACAATGTGGAAGTGGTGTTCGAAGGAAAGATCACCACGGCGAAGTTCGAAGGCGATATCTCCCGCAGCAGCCAGTTGACAGAAGTATTTAAAATATTGGAATTAAGCAAGGTTCATTTTAAGATAGACGATAAAAAGGTTACGGTAATGCCCTGACAAGGCAGCCCTGACAAGAGTGGAGGCGCTGATAATTTATTCACCAACTAAACTAACACACTGCTATGAGCAAACTTCTTCCTAAAGCCCGTGAGGCTCCTAACTCCTAGAGCCGTCCCCTCGACGCTCCGGCGTCGTGGGGGCCATTCTACATAAGGAAGCCGGGAGTGGTGGCACACCCCCGGCCGAAATGGGCAAACATCATAAAAAGTATCTCGACTATTTTATTCGCTTAAACCCAATTTTTATAAAGGTATGATTTTAACTGCTTGTTGCAAAGCGGTCATCTGGCCGTTTGCAAAGCCAAAAACTATGCTGGTTATGAAATTAACCACGATGCTCTTGTTGGTTGGCTGTCTGCAGGTATCTGCCGCAGGCTTTGCTCAGAAAGTATCGCTGACGGCGGAAAATACTCCGTTGAAAAAAGTATTTAAAGAGATTAAAAGACAGACAGGCTACCTCTTCTTTTATAATACGCAATTACTGGAAAAGGCCCATCCCGTGTCTGTCTCCGCCAATGGCCGCGAGATGATGGACGTGCTCGACGAGTGTTTCAGGGATCAGCCGCTGACCTACACCATTGTCAATAAGACCATTGTCATCAGCGCGGCGCCGGCAGCAGAATCTCCGCCTGCTCCACAGCCGGATTCGACGCCCGCCCTCATCAAAGTCAACGGCAAGGTCATAGACACCCAAAACAATACGGCCCTCTCCGGCGCCAACATTACCGTCAGAGGACAGGAAATGGGACAGGCCGCCGGTCTGGACGGAACGTTCAGCATCCTCGTAAAGCCGGGCGCCACCATCGTGGTCAGCTATGTGGGTTATCTCACAAGGGAAATAAAAATAAAGGACAACAGCTTTCTTACCATCCGGCTGGCGCTGAATGCCAATAAGGACCCCTTGACCAATATGGTAGTGACAGGCTATCAGGTCATCAACAAGGAAAGCTTCACCGGCAACACCACCGTCATCTCCGGAGACGAATTGAAGAAGGTCAATCCCCAGAATTTTCTGCAGAGCATACAGGTATTCGACCCCTCCTTCAGCATCGCACAGAACAACCTGGCAGGCTCTAATCCCAATGTATTACCAAGCATCAACGTACGCGGATCCACCGCCCTGCCCAGCGGCAGCGGAGACGTGCTCAGCAGGACCAGTCTGTCCAGCAATGTCAACCTGCCTACTTTTATCCTGGACGGATTTGAAGTATCCCTGGAAAAAGTATATGACCTTGACATCAACAGGATCCAGTCCGTGACCCTGCTAAAGGATGCCGCCGCCACGGCCATCTATGGCTCCCGCGCCGCCAACGGCGTGCTGGTCATTACCACCAAGGCGCCTAAAGAGGGAAAGCTGCAGCTGTATTACAACTATGAGCTGAACGTTACCACCCCCGATCTCACGGACTATCATGTACTGAATGCGTCCGAAAAGCTGAACTATGAGCAACTGGCGGGACTATATACACCGGTGGGCAGCATCACGCAGGACGATCAGGATGTACGCTACTATGCAAAAATGAAGAACATCGTCAGCGGCGTAAACACCTACTGGCTGTCTCAACCCCTTACCACCGCCTTCGGTCATAAGAACTCCCTGTACCTGGAAGGCGGCTCCAATGTGGTGCGCTATGGACTGGACCTCCGCTATCAGACCTCTCCAGGTGTCATGAAGGGATCCGGCCGTGACAGATATACCCTTGGCATGGACCTGTCCTACAATCCCAGCAAGACCTTTCTTTTCAAGAACGTGCTTACCGTCAACCAGGTGAATGCAAGCGAGTCGCAATACGGCGATTTCTCGCAGTATGCCCGCATGAATCCCTATTACCCCAAGACGGATTCCGCCGGACATATCTTACAGGCCGTAGATAACTGGCTCATCGATACACATCAGTCCGGCTCGGCACAGTATGTGACGGATGTAGTGCTCAACCCGATGTATGACGCTACTCTCCATGGATTCAACAAGTCGTCCTATCTCGAGCTGATCGACGCCTTCTCGGGCGAATGGAATATCACCCGGAGCCTTCGTCTCCGGAGCCTCCTCAGCTATACAAAGAAAAAATCCACGATGGACGTCTTTAAATCACCGCTGGGGAACGATTTCTATTTTTATCCCACCAACCTCCTGTCCACGAGAGGGTCCTATTATTACCAGTCGGATGACGAAGGCACCTTTGACGGGAATCTTACCCTGAACTATAACCACCAGGTCGGCGACCAGTATTTCAACGTCCTGCTGGGAACAAATATCCGTACCTATTCCATCGACCAGAAAGGCTTTACGGCCATCGGCTTTACCAATGACAGATTTACCAACATAGGATTCGCCAACAGCTTCCCCGACCAGTCTGCGCCTGTGGGCGATGTGTCAAAAGAACGACTCTTTGGCACGCTGCTGGGATTCAACTATTCGCTGAAGAACAAATATT
>DASZWE010000518.1:0-4118 GCA_035546735.1 Puia sp. | reverse complement strand
CACTACCTGCATGGGTCCGGCCGGCAGTGTTTCCCCGTCGTTAATGGCGCCGTAAATACGGGGTAGTATCGTGCCGTCGGGCTTTATAAAGGACAATTCGGTAACGCCCGCCTCCTCGCTAAGGACCGTGGTGCCGGAGGCGAATACGGTCTTGCCGTCGATGGCAAAATCATAGAAATACTTCATCCCGTTGGTGCTGTCGGTGATGGTCAGCCGTGCATAATAGCGGGTAGGATTGAGCCCAAAGACCGTCCGTAAGGCGGGTCCCTGGAATTCCAGGGCTGTCAGCTGCTCCGGCACAGTGATCTTCCAATGGAGGCCAAGCCGTGGCGCGGGCTCGTCGATGGCTACGGAAGGCTGTATGACAAGGCTGTCCCCTACAGTGGCCTGGTACACCGTATCGAGATTGGTGATGACAGGGGCGGGCGGTACATGATAGACATAGTTCCCTTTGTCTTTGTAGCAGGCTGTAGCTCCGCATGACCAGGCTGCCAATATGTATATAATATATTTTTTCATTGCATTGACTTTAAGAGTTGGGATCATATCACCTCTACCCCGTTCTCATCGATAAAAAAGAATTTGCCGGCCTGTGTATCCTTTTTGTAGAGGATACGGTGGTTGGGTGTATTGGTATTATAGAAATCGTAGTTGCCATCTGTCCGCTGTTCCAATATGTATCCTTTATCGGGGTTATTGGCTATCCAGGTGAAGGGGTCGGCCAGGAAGCTGTTCAGCCTGGCTACATAATAAAGATTCTTGGGCGCATCAAGACCGCTGGTGCTCAGGTCCGTGACTCCGGTGGTGATCAAAAAAAGCTCGTGCTTGACCTGGGAATAGTAGCCTCCCAGCCACATGTTCCACCAGACGGGCCGTTCCAGCTTGTTGGAAATAACGATGCGGGCATTGATCAGGGAGGCAATGGCCGTCCCCAGCTCATTCGTCGCCACCAGGTGAAGGTCCAATGCTACGGAGCGTTCTGCCAGCAGCGTGTCGGTATTATACAGGATCAGCGGGATGCTGTCATATCCTGTATTGGCAGGCAGGGTATACTGGTCCTTTAATGGGGCGTAATGGATATTGGGCCGGGCGGTAGTGCCGCTGTCCGTAACGGCCACCTTATACGTCCTGTCGGTAGTCATCCTGTTGCCCGACAGACGCACGGGCAGGTAGATGGTATCCGACTCCTTGCCCGGTGTATAGGCAAAGGTATATACGATACTATCCCTGTCGGTGGTGGCGGCGTCATCGAAATTGAAATAGATATTATCAGAAGAATGATACGGCATATAGGTTGCCTTTTTGCAGGCTGCCAGCGTGAGCAGTACAATGCCGGATATGTTGAATAGTCTTTTCATGTTGTTGTTGTTATCTGTTGCCGTAATCGATCTCATCAATAGGCAGCGGCAGGACAAAGAGCTTGTCCGAGGCCGGATAGCTGATGCCAGACAAGCCGACGATGTTGCGGTTGAGCCGCTTGTACATATAAAACAGCTGCCCTTCTCCGTAGAATTCTTTGCGGGCTTCTTTTGTCAGCTCCGTGAGGAACTCTTCTTTCCCCGATACAGTGAGCGTGGTGTTGATGCCGCGATGAAAGCGTACGGAGTCGATGTAAGCCGTCGCCCTTGCAGGATCCGTATCATAGGTACATTCCGAGGCGATATAATACATTTCGCTGAGGCGAATGGCGGGGGCCATCAGGTAATGTTTGTTCACGTCCTTGTCACGTACATACTTTTGCAGTTCATAGCGATTGCCGGAAATGTCGCTCACCGGCTTCAGCCATTCCTTGAAACGGAGGTCTTCGCCGCCTACCCCACCCGTCTCGTATACGGTATTGCCGGCATTCTGTTCGATATAGAGGCTGGTGATACCCCCTCCATACAGCGTGACGAGATTGCCTTGCATGACCGGCTCGTACCAGCCGAATACCAGCTCCTTATAGAGGATGCGATCCACGGTCTGGGGGTCGGAGGAAATAAAGTCGGCGATATTCGTCCAGGGGAACTTACCGGAGTTGATCACTTCAAGGGCATTGGTAAGGGCTTCGGGCTGTTTGTTCATATAGAGATAGGCTCTTGCCAGCTCGCCACAGACGGCATAATAGTTCATGCGATGGCGTCTGTTCTGAAGGAACAGGGCGGTAGCATTCTCTTCCGTCGACTGACCATCTCCGGGATAGCCGACGATATACGCTTTGTCCAGGATGGGGTCCATCGGCTTCAGAAGCGTCTTGGCATCATTGAGGTCCGTAATGACATCCGTCAGCACGTCGGTGACGGTGGAGCTGACCGTAACGGTATTGGAAAAATCCTTTACGTAAGGAATGGCCTTGGCCGTTGGGCTGCTGGCAAAGGACGGGGCAAAAAGGCGCAGCAAGTCGAAATGGATATAGGCCCTTAGTCCCAGCGCTTCCCCTTTTATCACGGCATAGTCGACGGCGGAAAGGATAGACTTGTGTGTCTCGACATTTTCCAGGATGAGATTGCAGTTGGCGATGGCGTTGTACAGGTTCTGCCAGACCTGGTCCCTTCGTTGCATGAAAATAGGGTCCTGGTAGTTGAACAGGGATGTTTGCAGATAGGATAAATAATCTTGTGGAGCAATGGAAAAGTTCTGCGCCAGGACATCGGGGGTCGCGCAGGTGAGCTCTGTTCCGTAGGCGCTGACCGAGGTGCATTTGGAATATATCCCATTCAGCGCCTCTTCAAACCCCGACTGGGTATTGAACAGCTCGTCCTTCTCGATCTGCGATTGAGGTTTTACATCCAGCCATTTCTTGCAGGAGGTAAGCAGCAGACCGGCGGTGATGATCAAAAAAAGTTTGTTCATATAAATATCTTTAAAAGCTTGTTTGAACAGAAAAAGTAAAGCTCCGGGCATAAGGATAGTCGATACCCCTTTCGATCTTCATGGTGCTCCAGTGAAAGACATCGTTCATGGTCAGCGCCAGCCGGAGGTTCCGCATCCTGAGCCGGGAGTATACTTTTGGATCGAAGTCATACGATAGGTAGACGGACTGCAGGGTCAGCTCATCGTCCTTTTGTATAAAGCGATCGGATAACTGGGAGGTGCCCAGATCGGCGATGTTCTTGAAGAAAGCATGGTCGCCGGGTTTTTTCCATCTGTCGGTCAGGACCCTTCTGTCCACATTGTACCGCGGATCGGCATTTTCAACTCTGTCCACCAGTGTCTGGTTGTAGTCCTTGCCGCCCAGCGTGGTAAAGAAATTGGCATTCAGCAGCCATCGTTTGTAGGCGACGGATGTTCCAAAGCTGCCGGTGACCTTGGGTGTCGGGTCTGCTACGGGAACGATATCCTTTACATCCCAGATATAGGTATGCGTGCCATCCTTTTTGAGAAATATTTCTTTTCCATTCTCCGGATCGATGCCCAGCGAGCGGACGGCGTAGATGGTATTGACTGCCTGTCCTTCGTTGTAGCGCAGCAGGGGGGCCGCTTTCAGGCTGTCGTTGTCCTTTTGGGCCTGGTCCACCTTGTCATTGTAAGCCTTCAGGGCATTGGATATCTTCAGGATCTTGTTTGTATTGTGCACCAGGTTGGTAAAGACATTCACCGTCCATGTCCTGTTGGCAACAATGGTATACTTGATATTGAGCTCGAAGCCGCGATTGCCCATATCTCCCAGATTGGCCTTATACGAGGTAAAGCCGGTGGAGGGTGGAAGGTTGATATCCGCCAGCAGTCCATTGGTGATCTTATAATAATAGCGTGGGGAGATCAGCAGTCTGTCGCTGAACAGTCCCAGATCGAAGCCGGCGTCGGTCTCGCGGGTCCGTTGCCATTGCAGTGCCTCGTTGCCATAGTTATTGACCACGGCCCCTACTCCGGTGGAATACCAGTCGGACGAGTAATAGGTATAGGTAGTCTTGGACAGATAGGGCGGGAATTGTACGGAGCCTGTCAGTCCCGTGCTGACCCGGAAGCGCAGCTGGCTGATAAAGGGGTAATTATGTTGAAAAAAGTATTCCTTATGCGCATTCCAGCCCAGTCCGACGGCCCAGAAAGGAGCGACCTTGTTGTCCGTACCAAATTTGGAAGAGCCGTCCGCCCGAAGATTGATGTCCAGCAAATATTTGTTCTTCAGCGAATAGTTG
>DASZWE010000517.1:0-3065 GCA_035546735.1 Puia sp. | reverse complement strand
GTGGAAAGGGACACGCTCTATAATGAAATAAGGAATTACAAGGACGTCGATCTGAATACCATCCATACCGACCCGTCATTGAATTAGGCGCACCGGCCCCCAGCCGTCTCCCGGGCCGGGTCACTCAGAGCGCAATGATCTCACAGGATTAGCCAGTGCCGCCCGCACAGCCTGATAGCTCACGGTTGCGAGCGCCAGCAACAGCGCCCCCATCCCCACCACCAGGAACAGCACCCACGAGATACTGATCCTGTAATCGAACTGCTGCAACCATTTATCCAGGAAATACCAGGTCAGCGGCACGGCGATACCGCAGGATACCACCACCAGCATGACAAACTCCTTTGACAGCATCCTCCACAGGATAACTATCGTGGCCCCCAGCACCTTTCGTATACCGATCTCCTTTGTACGTTGCTCCGCCAGAAAGGAGGCCAGCCCAAAGAGTCCCAGACAGCTGATCAAAATGGCCAGGGTCGCAAAAACCGCCGCCAGCCGGGCAATACGCTCCTCATCACCGAACTTTTTGGCAAAATCCTCGTCGGCAAATGTGTAAATAAAAGGAGCCGCGGGATTATATCGCTCGAAGGTGGCTTGTATCTTCTTTAGGGCAGCGCTGGCGCTCACATTGGGGGCGATCTTCACCACGACAAAATTTCCCGGTTCTGCCAGCACATAAAAGATGGTAGGCGGCACCGTTGCATACGGCGACTGCATGATGATATCCTTTACGACGCCGAGCACCGTAAAATCTTTGTTGCCCGGCAGACGCACCGTCATCCCTATCGGATCCCTGACCCCGAAAACCTTTGCGGCCGCCTGGTTTATAATGATCTTATTGCTGTCAGAGGGGTATTGTGTAGAAAAATCCCTTCCAGCCACTATCTGCCATCCAATAGCTTTTCCATATCCGATGGTGGCGCCCACCTCCGCAAATCCATGCTTTTCATGCACGTTCATTCCCGTCCATGTCACCTCATCCGTCCCAACCCAGTTCGCCGTCAGCGGCCCCTGCGACTCCGACACTTCCGTCACCATCCGGCTCGCCAGCAGCTCCGTACGCGCCGCATTGTAGTTATTATAAATATCACCCGTGGTCATGGGTATGGATAGGAGTCCCTTACGGTCAAACCCCACCGGCCTGTCCTTGGCATATTGTATCTGCTGGAAAACGATCACCGTACCGCCCGCCAGCAAGACCGACACCGTAAACTGTACGACTACCAGTACCCGCCGGGGATAGGCGGCATACCGGCCCGCCTTGAACTCCCCTTTCAATACCTTCACCGGACGGAAGGACGAAAGATAAAAGGCGGGATAACTACCCGCAATGACACCCGTCACCAGGCTAAACCCGATGCCCACTGTCCAGAACCATGGATTGTTCCATAGGATGTGCATCTCTTTCCCCGCCAGCTGATTGAACAGAGGGAGCGCCATCTGCACCAACAGCAGCGATAGCACAAAAGCCAGCAACGCCACTACCGTCGACTCGCTAAGGAACTGAAAGATCAATTGCCGCCGTACGGAGCCGATGGCCTTCCGGATGCCTACCTCCCGGGCCCGCTTCTCGCTCCTGGCCGTGCTGAGATTCATAAAATTGATACAGGCCAGCAACAGCACAAAAGCTCCGATGGCTCCAAACAACCGTACATATTTGATCTGCCCGCCCTCACTTATCCCCTGGTCATTGAAATTGTCATAGAGATGCCAGCGCGACATAGGAAAGAGAAATATATCCCCGTATTTTTCTTTGGCTCCGGGATCTGCTTCGTTCTTAAGATTGCGTATCTCATGGGACACTTTCTCCATATCCTCATGGGGGGCCAGCTGCACCATCGCCATAAACGCATTGAAATTCCAATTATCCCTGGCATCCTTCACCCATTTCCATTCGGAGGTAAAAAGATCCCAGGGTAGTATAAAGGCCGTCCTGGAAAACTCGGAATTGGCGGGCATATCCTCGTATACACCCGTTACCCTGACCCCTACCCGGTTGTCGATCATCACCGTCTTCCCCATGGGGTCGGCATCTCCAAATAACGACCGGGCCAGCCGGGAAGACAACAATACAGAATGACGCTCCTGCAGCCCATTATGCGCCCCCTTCTCCATCCGCAGGGACAGCATGTCCGGCGCCTCTTCCCCCATAAAGCTGCCCAGCTGAAAAAACTTTTTGTCGCCAAAAGATATGTTGTGATTTCCATCTCCCGAGAACATGACGATATGGGTGAACCTGTTCCCATAGCTCCGTCGAAGACCTTCTCCCAATATCGCCGGCTGCGATCCGCCCACATATACATGCCCGTTGGCTTCACCCCGTTGCAGCACCATGGCTATATCCTTATAGTTGCTATGATATTTGTTAAAGGACAATTCATCCCATATCCAAAGCCCTATCAGCAATGTCACGGCCATCCCCAGCGACAGACCCAGAATATTGATAAAGGAATAGATCCTGTTCTTACGCAGATGACGACCCGCGATCTTTACATAGCTGCCAAGCATGGAAATAAATTTGAAGAATAGACGTAAAAATAATGCCGGAGTCGTAATATACTGTATATCAATAGTGTGCAAATCACCAGAACAATCAGCTTGTCCGCTTACGATACATCCGATGTCCGCTGTATTTTAGCATTCCTTCAACCCCAGCGGTATCTGCATCGCCAGCCCCCCATCCGAGGTCTCCTTATACTTGCTGTTCATGTCCTGCGCCGTGCTCCACATCGTGCTGATCACCGCATCCAACGACACTTTCGCAAAATCAGGCGTGCTTTGCAATGCCAGCTGCGAAGCCGTGATCGCCTTGATAGCCCCCATGGTATTACGCTCGATACAGGGTATCTGCACCAATCCCCCGATAGGGTCGCAGGTAAGCCCAAGATGATGCTCCATTGCTATCTCAGCCGCCATCATCGCCTGTCGCTGGCTCCCTCCGACAGCCTCCGTAAGGGCCGCAGCCGCCATCGCGGAGGAAACCCCGATCTCAGCCTGACATCCTCCCATCGCCGCGGAAATGGTAGCGCCCTTTTTAAAGATGCTGCCTATCTCGGAGGCTGTAA
>DASZWE010000516.1:0-2972 GCA_035546735.1 Puia sp. | reverse complement strand
CGGGCTGGATGCCCTGACCGACATGGATATGCCCATTGACCTGGAAGCATTGAAAGGCATGAATGCACAGTTTGGCCTTCCCCCCATCCCCGACAGGATAGAAATGGATGCCCTGGATGAATTGAAAGATATGATCATCGGGGATGAGGACCTCCGGACCCTTAAAGACCTCGACATCGACGAGGAAATATGGAATGAGCTGAGGGACCTGAAAGAACAAATGGATGACCTGCGCTCGGCATTGGAAGAAGACCGGGCGAATGGAATAAATGACTACCGGCTACGCAGAGAAGCTGACGCCATCATGCAAGCGGTAAGGGCGGAAATGCCCGGAGTGCGGAGAGAAGTGCAGAAGGCTTTACAGGAGTACAACGACGCAAACATATGGCAATAACAACGCCGCAGTCATGAACGATTTGCAGGAATGGGCTGGTTTTTGAGGCAGTCCGGTTCCTGCATGATAGATCTTAAGCCTCATGTGTAGTAGAAACAAACAGGACTGTTCCCAGTCCTGTTTTATTTTTGGTACAACCCATCGGATTTTTTTCAGTAGCAGGCAGTGCAGGCCTATAAGCTGGTCTGCATCATTCGTAGCACCGGATATTCAGCGTTGGCATCATCGGAGTCTGAGCCCCCCTCTTCCGGCAGAAATTCAATATTTAATTTTACGGCAGTCTTTTCTTTTACGGTAACATTGGGGCGCTTGTAGGATTGATACCCCTTTTTGTCGAATTGCACGGTCACCTGCGAGCCGGGTAACTGTACAAATCGGAAGTAGCCGTCTGCATCCGTGGTCACTTCCCGCGAATTGTTGGTGCCGGGGATCAGCGCAGATACAGTAACGCCAGGCAATGGTTTCTTCGTGATGGCATCGGTGACATACCCGTGAAGGACACCCTCGATCTTCCCGCTTCCGGTGTATACATTTGCCCTGGAGCAAAGCGCCAGTGGGAAGACCAGCAGCAGCAACAGCCATTTTTTATTCTTTCCCATAAACAAAAGGTTAGACCTCCCTCAATTTACCTGTTTTTTCCCATACCAGCAAATCCGGTAGACCAATACACCCACTTGGATGAGGCAGGTCCGCTAAGACTCACCCAGGTCTATCTCCGTATTGTCCCCGATGTTCAGGCTGCGGGACTCCCCCTTTACCTCCGTGTCGCTGCCGATAAGGGAATGGGTGAGGACGATGTCATACAGGTCGGCAAAGCTGCCGATAATGGAATCCTTGATAATGGAATAGTTGACCCTCGTCTTTTCCCCTATGGCCACATTGGGGCCAACAATGGAGTTGCGGATATCGCATCCCGGGGCAATGCTGACGGGCTGTAGTATAATAGTATTCTCGAACTGATGGTCAGGGGCGATGGTGCCGCCAAACTTTTTCAGCAGCTTGGCATTGGACTCCAGCAGAGTTTCCTTTTTCCCGCAGTCGAACCAGTTCTGAACCTTGAAGGACTCGAATTTTACGCCATTGCGGATCATGCATTCGATGGCGTCCGTAAGATTGTATTCCCCATAGCTGGTCAGCTGGTTGCGTATATTATTTTCCAGGCAGCCAAACAGGACGCCCGTCTCCCGTATACGATAGATGCCTACCAGGGCCATATTCGACTTGGGTATCTGCGGCTTCTCCACTACCCGCCCGATGCTGCCGTCATCTTCCAGCTCCGCAACCCCAAAATTACGGGGATCGTCCACCCGCTTGACCCCTAATAAAGAGGTGGACCTGCTGAGCACTTCTTTTACATCATACTCGCAGATCGTATCGCCCAGGACAATGAATATCTCGTCATCCCCCACGATGTTCCGGGTCAGCAAAATGGCATGCCCGATGCCATGCCGTTCATTCTGATATACAAAGTGAGCGGACAGCTGAGGATATTTCTGTTTGACGAAGTCCTGTATTTTCTCTCCCAAATAGCCGACGATGAAAATGAACTCGTTGATCCCCGCCTCCAGGAGCTGGTCGACGATAATGGATAAAATTGTCTTTCCTGCAAGTGGGATCAGCGCCTTAGGCTGTGTATACGTATGTGGCCTCAATTTAGTACCGGCGCCTGCTACTGGAATGATCGCTTTCATCCGTGATAATTTGATTAGGACGAACCGGAGGTTCGTCGTCCGAAGGACAGTCATTAGACCTTTCTGGACAACGGATTTCCTTTACTAATAAGACGTTGTCCGGAATATCCCGTCCTAAGCGCGTGTAAAATAGTGAATTTTCACTTAGTTGACATAAATTTGCGCCATGCAAAAAGACACCCTGATATTTGATCTGATACAGAAAGAGCTGGAACGGCAACGTCATGGCATCGAACTGATAGCCTCCGAGAACTTCACCTCACTGCAGGTAATGCAGGCGATGGGCACCGTACTCACCAACAAATATGCCGAGGGCTACCCCGGCAGAAGGTATTACGGCGGCTGTGAGATCGTTGACCAGGTAGAGCAGCTGGCAATCGACAGATTGAAACAGATCTTTAATTGCGAATATGCTAATGTACAACCACATAGCGGTGCACAGGCCAATGCGTCCCTTCTGCTGGCCCTCATACAGCCGGGCGACACTATCCTGGGTCTGGACCTCAGCATGGGCGGCCACCTTACACATGGCTCTCCCGTAAACTTCTCCGGCAAGCTGTATCGTCCCGTATTCTATGGTGTGAAAAAAGAGGACGGAAGAGTTGATTATGACATGATGGAGAAGGTAGCGCGGGCGGAAAAGCCCAAGGTGATCATTTGCGGCGCCTCCGCCTATAGCCGCGACTGGGATTATGCCCGTATCCGTAAGATCGCCGATGAAGTAGGCGCTTTTGTCATGTGCGATATGGCGCATCCTGCCGGCCTCATCGCCAAAGGCCTGCTGAACAGTCCTTTTGATCATTGTCATTTTGTTACCTCCACTACCCACAAGACATTGAGAGGCCCCCGCGGCGGTATCATCCTCATGAAAAAGGATTTCGACAATC
>DASZWE010000515.1:0-4683 GCA_035546735.1 Puia sp. | reverse complement strand
ACCACGGTAGCGGTGGGATTGTTGGGATTGCAGATATATACGAGTCCGGTGTTGCCGTCGATGGCTTTTTCCATGGCGTCGAGGTCCAGCTTGTAATCTGCTGTCAAGGGTACTTTGATCCACTTTTCGTTGAATCGGGTGGCCTTTGTCGGCAGGTCCTCATAAGAGGGGTCGCCGGAGATGATATTGCCGCCGGGCTTGCTGAAGTACATAGCGGCGGCCATGAGCAAGGGGCTGCTGCCGGCGCCAAAAAGGATGTTCTCCGGCTTGATGCCTTCGTGGTCGGCGATCATTTCATACAAGTCCTCGAAATACATAAAAGGATATTGATAGCTCTTCCCCATGGCGTCGGTGATGGCTTTCTTCGCCTTGTCGGAAGGGCCGAAAGGGTTTTCATTGGCGAAAAGCCGGGCCTTGAGCTCCGGGGGAGCATTCAGGGCAATCTCCTGTTCGACCCAGCCCTTGGCGCCGGGACGGTATTGTTCGGTCCAGCCGGTAGTGCCGGGACGGAGGATCGGGCCGGCTTGCGCCTTGCCGAGGAGGCTGCCGGCGAGAGGGAGGCCACCCGCTAAGAAGGCGCCTGTTCTCAATAATTGTCGACGACTGATCTTGTTGCCCATATGAGTATGTTTTGGAGGTTGACTACTTTTTTGGACCTACCGGCTTGCCGGATAGCTTAGGGTCTGGCCCGTGACACGTGCATGCAACGACGCTACGACGCTTCGGGCGGACTCGAATGCACCAGCCATCCAGGCATTCAGATACGTCAGATGCTCTCCTGCGAAATACACCTGTTTGTCGGGTTGTAATAAGGCCTTGTACAGCGATTGTCTTTCGTCCGCCGAATACATGGCCCACCCTCCCAGGTTATATTTCGTCTTGTGCCAGCTGACAGAAAAAGATGATTCGAATTCACGGGGATACTGTGGATGAATAAGGCCCCCTTTTTCCAAGGCGAATGCTTCCCTCTGTTGATAGGACAGCTCTCCTGTGACTCTTGCCTTTTCATTAAAGTTATAATATCCTATCAGGATTCCTTTACCGCTCAAATAATCATAGGAGGGGTAAAATATCTGTGTCAGCTGGTTATTGGTGTGTGTGATACCGCCATAGATATGTTCGTCCTCCTCCCAAAACCGGCGCCGGAATTGCAGGCCTATCTTACCTGTCTGCATATAAACAATGGAGTCGATGGCGCGGCTGGCGTCGGAAGAGAAATTATGATCGATATTGCTGAGGACAGGCAGGGGAATGGTGCAGATGCAAAGGTCGCTGTTCAGGCTGTGCTCGCCCGCCTTGTCCTTGTATATGACCCTGACGCCCTGCTCGGTATTGTGAATGGAGCTCACCTCGGAATGGTAGCGGATGAGGCCGTTGAGTCTTTTTTCCAGGGCGGCGGCGATCCTGTCCATACCTCCTACTGCCTGGAAGAGTGTCATTTGCAATTCGTAGGTATATTCGGCGACATTGTAAAAGTCGGGGTCCATCAGTCCCGATGACAGCAGCTCGGATAGCTTATAGGGGTCGGCGATCCTGCCTGTTTTCTCTCCCGCACCAGGCGGCTCCATATAACCACGACGGGCGGAGGCCTTGTATAGCTTGTCGATGTCCAGTCCTCCCTCTGCGCGCAGGTATTCGACGATCTTTTGCGTGTCCTCCCTGCTCATCTGCAAATCGATCCTGCCGCCGTCCATTCCCTTGGCCAGCAGCTCGCAAAGCCATCCGCGGACGTCGTTATGCACCTCGCGAATACGGATCTTTTTGTTGGACAGCGGGCCCTTACCTTCGCTGAAATAATAGGCAGCCTCATTGACATTGTTGTACACCTGTATGGGTACATTCAGCTCTTTACAATAATGGAGAGTGAGGGCGTGGTGGTGAGGAATTCGCGACGGACCGGCATTAAAATACTGCCCTTCGTCGAAGCGGGCGGTTTGGAGGGGTTGGCCGGTCTCGACATTAGTGGATCCTTTTCGTACGCTGAAGCAGCGTCCGCCGGCTCTGTCCCTGGCTTCCAGGATGGTACAGCGGTAACCCAGCTTACCAAGCTCATATGCTGCTGACATGCCTGCCAGGCCGGCGCCCAGGATCAGGACCTGTTTTCCCGCGCCATCGCCCTCCAGTTTATAAGGATGCGCCGGGGCCGCCGGTATAAATCCCATGGACAACATAGCAGGATAGGCAACGCCAGCCAGCGTTCCTGTCCGGGTCAGAAATTCTCTCCGCGTTAGTTTTCTCAAAATGGTTTGAAACTTAATGTGAATGTCTGTCTTAAAATTACTGATATTTGAGTAAACCACGACTACAGCATGAAACTCATTCTAACCTTCTTTACCTTCCTCCTTCTTATCCTTACCACCTCCGCCCAAACTTATATAACCCACGCCAGCCTGATCGACCCCGTCACGCAAAAAACATTGCCGGACCAGACCATCATCTACCAGGGCGGCAAGATCATACAGGTAGGCGCCTCTACTAAGATCAAGGTTCCCAAAGGCGCCACCATCATCGATGCCAAAGGCAAATGGGTGATGCCGGGCATGGTGGATGCACACGTCCATTTCTTTCAAACGGGCGGTCTCTATACACGCCCCGATGGGATCGACCTGCGCAAATACAAGCCGTACGAACAGGAAATTACCTGGTACAAGCAACATATGGAACAGCAGCTGCGCCGATATACAGCAGCCGGTATCACGACGGTGATCGATGATGGAACTACGCTGGCCTTGTTGCAACAGCGTGATACATTTGCTAACAAGGATTATGCTCCACGTATATATATGGCGGGTCCTCTCATCTCTACAGGATATGATCCGCCCCCCTTCGATAGCCTCACCGATCCGGACAAGCCTATCTACGCAGTGAATTCGCCCGGGCAGGCCGTACAGAAGATCACGAGCGAATACCCTTATCACCCCGATTTTATAAAGATATGGTACATCGTCCTCGATCCTGATACGCAGACCGGCGCCGAAAAAAATCTTCCCTCCGTAAAGGCCACCATTGCAGAGGCGCACGCGCATGGATATAAGGTTGCCGTTCATGCCACGGAAAGGATCACGGCGCAGCTGGCCGTACAGGCGGGCGCGGACTTCCTGGTGCACGATGTGGAAGATGAAGTGGTGGACGATGCATTTGTAAGACTTCTGAAAGATCGTCACATCGTGCTTTGTCCCACGCTGGTGGTTATGTCCGGCTACTTCGATACATTCGGAGGGAATTATGTCCCTACTCCCGAGGACATCAGGCTCGGTGATCCCGAACAGCTGCGATCGCTGCAGGACCTGGAGCATCTGCCCGATACGGCTCTCGTAAAACGTTATCATCTCCTGGCCCGGATGAGAGCCAAACGCACAGCGCAGCAGGATTCCATTCGCAAGGTCAATCTGAAGAAAATGACCGACGCCGGCGTCATCATCGCCACAGGCACGGATGCAGGCAATATCGGCACCCTTCACGCATCCTCTTTCTTTAAAGAGATACGCGCCATGCAGCAGGCAGGTCTCAGCAACTGGCAGATCATCACAGCCAGCACGCTGGGAGGGGCAAAGGCCTTGGGCAAGGAAGGTCTGTTCGGCAGCATACGCCCCGGCCTGTCGGCAGATATGCTGCTATTGAATGCCGACCCGGTAGCCGATCTGGCGGGTCTGGAAAAGCTGGAGAGCGTCATCCAACGGGGGGTGAGATTGTATCCGGAGAAGGTAAGGCCCTAGAAGGCTCCAGGCTATGCCTGTCGACCTCTTTCCTCTTTGCGCAACTACATTTTACCAAAAGCGTAATCGCCCCGCCCGCAGTATTTCAATATTTGTGGAAATCTTTATTGAATGTGCCTTTTCAAAACCTGGTTTTTTGACGAACACGGCTATGTAGTCAGCTGCGAACACTGTAACCATTTTCAGATATGTTTTGGAACCACGATGCTCACGCTGAATCCCAGTGATTATGAGGTGCTGGTAAGAATAGTTGCACAAAAGAAGGAAGACCACGTCACAATGCCTGATCCCAACGTCCGCTGCGTGATATTACCTACCCCCTGCAGAACCATACACAGCTACCTCAGTGAAAGAGAGCTCTTTCTTCTTCATCATATGCTGCAGGAGGCGGACAATGAGATAAAGACGCAGGAGATGATAAGTCTGTTTTGAGGTATCAGATTTTGTGATACCTCTATTTACTTCAATATCAGATAATTCAACCAATCACCGTTATTTATATAAATAATTGATAATGAGCCTATAAAATTTATTATAACAAGATTTTGCAGGCTACCATTTATTTTGTTACCGTGCATATTTATGTTATTTTCGAATAGTGAAGAATCTCCAACAATATTTACATGAAACCTTTGGATACTTTATCAAGCCTTTACCAGCAAGAGAGGAAATCCGCAATATACCATTATACCTTAAGGGAAATTTTGATTTGTTTGCCAGTGATCTTGTTGGACAGCGAGTAGTCTGGGCCGAGGTTAAGGAAGGTGCAAACATCACCCCTGATCAACTAAAAAAGCAGGAACTCCAACTCAGACAATATTTGCACGCTCCCATTATCTTTGTATTTGACAGTCTGCCGACCTGGCAACGAAAAAGGCTTATCGAAAAAAAAGTGGGATTTGCTGAACCCTTTCAGCAACTTTATGTACCCGAACTGCTCCTGCAGATAAAGGATGGGCATCGAAAA
>DASZWE010000514.1:0-8127 GCA_035546735.1 Puia sp. | reverse complement strand
GTTTACCCACACCCTTACCTGCCTATCAATATGCCTATCTTTTGAACGAAGCGTTGCTCAATGATGGCAAAACGCCCGCCTATACCGCGGATGATTTTAACGCCTGGCGCAATCACACCGATCCTATCGGGCATCCGGATGTCAACTGGTACAATACTCTCTTGCGTACCAATCCATTGCTGACACGCTACAACCTCAACGTGACGGGCGGCAGCGGCGTAGCCCGCTACCTGGTGGCTGTGAATTATATGGATCAGCAGGGTATGTTCGTCACGTCGAAGGTCAACTCCTACAATACCAATGCGGATATCAAACGATATACGCTCAATTCGAAGATAGACATCGACGTCAACAAGTACTTTACCATGGGCCTGCAGGTATTCGGTCGCTTGCAGGACGGCAATCAGCCGGGTGCAGGTATAAGCACGATTCTCAACGGACTGCTGACCACGCCTAATAATGCCTATCCTGTCTATAATTCCAACGGATCGTTCGGCGGCAATTCCAACTATACGCAGAACCTGCTGGCACAGGTCATCAGCTCCGGCTACCTCGTGGATCACACAAGGGATGTAATGGCCAACCTGGACCTGTCCTATAAGCTCGACCGCTGGGTCAAAGGCTGGTGGGTCAAGGCGAAGGGAAATATCTCCGTCAGTGAGTCCGGGCTTATCAATCGGAACAAACAGACGCCCGTATTTTCCCAGATCATCGGCGGCAGCGGCGATACTTCGTACAACCGGTATGGCACCACTGTCAACCAATCCGACGGCTATACCAGCACATCCTGGGGACGGTATCGGTTCGTACAGCTATCCACCGGCTGGGACAAGCACTTCGGCGATCATCACGTTGGTACGATGTTGTTATTCGATCAGAAGAAAGTGATCATCAACTACGACATCCCATCTGCGCTGACGAACTATGCTGCAAAGGCCAATTATGATTATCAGGAAAAGTATATGGCGGAGATCGCCACCACATACAGTGGCTATGACCGTTATGCGCCGGGGCATCGATATGGCTGGTTCTATGCTGCCGGGCTGGGATGGAACCTGGCGAAGGAACGCTGGCTGGCCCAGCAATACCCCTGGCTGGACAAGCTGAAGCTGCGCGCCACCTACGGTCGTACAGGCAATGCGAATGTAGACAACTACGGTTATTTCATCTGGCGTCAGCATTATACGAATGTGGCGGGCACTTATGGCATCGGGAGCAATTATCCCAATGGGGGAGGTCTTGCCGAGCAGGGTAATCCCGGCAGCCAGGTGCTGGCCAATGTCAACGCCACCTGGGAGAAGGCGGACAAGCTGGATGTGGGTCTGGACATCGCCGTGCTGAGGAACAGGCTGGAGGTTACGGCCGACTATTATCACGAACGCTACTCCAATGTAATGCAGCAGCGGGGTAATAGCCTGGCCCTGATGGGTATCGGCTATCCTGCGGAGAACATTGGCAAGGACCTGTACACGGGTGGTGAGCTCACCGTCACCTGGCAGGATCATATCGGCGACCTGAATTATTTCTTCACCGGCAATGCATCCATACAACAATCCAAGGTCATCTTCATGGATGAGCAGTATCAGAAGTATTCATGGAACAAACATACAGGACACCCGGTGGGGCAGCGCTTTGGCTTACAGGCGGATGGCCTTTTCCAGACAGGCGCCGATGCAGCCGCGGCTCCTACCATCACCGGCTATACGCCGCATGCGGGTGACATAAAATACAAGGACCTGAACCATGACGGGGTCATCGACCAGTTCGACGCGGCGCCCATCGGAAAGGAGCGTCCGATTATTTATTACGGTCTCACTGTGGGCGCCAGCTATAAGGGCATCGAAGCCAGCGTGCTGATGCAGGGCGCCGCACAGCGGGATGAATATACCGCTTACAATATGCTGGAAGCGGGTTTCCAGGGACAGAACAATGGGTACTCCCAGGCTTACCAGGCGGCGTTTTCAAGATGGATCCCGGAGGCGGCCACTACGGCCACTCTTCCCAGGCTGACGGCCGGCGGCAACGGCTACAATTATAGCCCTGCTTTCCTGTCCAGCTCCTTTTTCCTGCGCAATGGGGATTACTGGCGGATCAAGAATGTCTCGCTCGCCTATAACCTTCCGTACGAGTGGGTGAAGAAGATAAAGCTGCGGGGTGTAAAGATCTTCGCCAATGCGCAGAATCTCTGGACGCATGCCGGATATAAGGCCTTCGACCCCGAAGTGACGTTACCCGCCTATCCCATTCAAAAGGTTATCAACACAGGCATTACCGTCAAACTATAAAATCGACAATATGAACGCTCGTATATATCAACTCTTTTTTTGGGTCGCCCTGGTCTTCACCTCCTGTCAGAAGGTGTATGAGAGCGTCCCGCTGGGACAGCAGGTGACGCCTGATCTGGCTTTCGATCCCCGGGATTCCCTCGGCAAAAATGCCATGACCTACCTGCTCACCACCTATCAGCAGGCGCTTATCAATGAACACAATCGTGTCAACGGCGATTACCTGGACGCGGCCAGCGATGACGCTGTGTCCTCCGCCAGCGGCATACCTTCCGTACAGGCCATGGCCACCGGCGCCTACACCGCCACCAATACCAATGCGGATGATGTATGGTCCCATCATTATGCCGCCATACGGAATGCCACTGTCTTCATCGACAATATCAATGTGGTGCCCATGATAGAAAAGCTGCCGAATGGCCAGTCTGCGCGGAGCGCTTACAGGAGTGAAGCCCGCTTCCTCCGGGCATGGCTTTATTTCGAGCTGCTGAAGCGGTATGGCGGTGTGCCGTTATTGGGTGACTCCATCCGTCAGCTGACGGACAATGTACAGCTGCCCCGTAACAGCTTCGAAGAGTGCGTGCATTACATCGTCAGCGAATGCGACAATATAAAGGACAGCCTCCGGACCGCCGCTATGGTGAATGGCACCACCTATGGACGTATCACCCGGGGCGCTGCCATGGCGCTGAAGACGGAGGTGCTGCTCTTTGCCGCCAGTCCCCTGTACAATGGAGGTAATATCGACAATAGCAATCCTTTGACGGGCTATGCTTCTTTTGACGCCGACCGATGGAAACTGGCCGCCGATGCTGCAAAAGACCTGATCAATACCGGCGACTACAAATTAATGCCCTCTTTCGGAGATGTCTTTGTTACGCAGGCCGCGCCCGTGGGGCCCAATACGGAAACGATCTTCTGGATGCAGGTGGGTATCAACAACGATGTGGAGAAGAACAATGCGCCTGTAGGCTATACATCGGCCGGCGGCAAGGGCGCCACGAGCCCCACGCAAGAGTTGGTGGACGCTTTCCCTACGGACAGTGGAAGGACCATTACCGACCTTGCTTCGGGCTATGACCCGGACCATCCGTATGACCATCGTGATCCCCGCCTGGATCTCACCGTCTTCCACAACGGCAGCTTATGGCTGAACAGGGCTGTACAGACGTATGACGGAGGCCTCGACAAACCCGGAGGAGCCGTACAGCAGACTAAAACAGGGTACTATATGCGCAAATTCATGGGACCCTTTGAGAGCGTCAGCGCCAACCCGCCCGGCTATTCTTCCATGGTCCATGATTTTATCTATTTCCGGTATGCCGGCGTCCTGCTGGCGTATGCGGAGGCGACCAATGAATATGCAGGGCCCACGGCGGACGTTTACAATGTCCTGGAAAGTTTGAGACAGCGGGCAGGTATATTCTCCGGGTCGGACAACAGCTATGGACTGAAGCCGGGTATGACACAGGAGGAGATGCGTGAGACCATCCGCAATGAGCGCCGGGTGGAGCTGGCCTTCGAGGAACACCGTTACTGGGACCTGCGCCGCTGGAAGATCGCGGCACAGCAATATAACAATGCGCCTCTGTCGGGGGTGGACATCCAGCTGTCCAGCAGCGGGCAGCTGTTTTATAACCCCATATCTGTGCTGAAGACCGTCTTCCGCGATCCGCAGATGTATTTCTATCCCATCCCTTATAATGAGGTGGTAAGGAATCCGCAGATGAAACAAAACCCCCAGTGGTAATTCACCAAAAACTAACACTTAAATTTTCGCCATGAAAAAGGTATTATTTCTCTTCCTTCTCGCCGGTGTGCTGCCTGCTCTCTTATGGGCGCAGCAGGGGCCGGAACGGGTCGTGACAGGCGTCGTCAAGGACGCCAATGGTCCGCTGGCCGGCGCCAGCGTCATGGAGAAGGGACGTCCTGCTAATGCGGTAGCGGCCGATGACAATGGGAAGTTCAGGATCATGCTGCACGGCGGGACCAATACGCTGATCATCAGCTATCTCAATTACCAGAAGCAGGAAGTACCCATAAAGAAGAACGCGCGGGATGTGGAGGTGGTCCTTCAGCAGTCCACGGCCGGCATGGACGAGGCCATCGTCGTAGGATTTGGAAAGAAGAAAAGGATCACCAACACCGGCGCCGTCAGCAGCATCAATGCGGATGAGATAAGGGATATACCCACCTCCAGCGTACAGAATGCCCTGACAGGCAAGATGCCGGGTTTTATTACGGTGCAGCGCAGCGGCCAGCCCGGTAAGGATGCATCCGACTACTTCATCCGCGGGGTCAGCTCTCTCAACCCGGATGGCAACAAGCCGCTGATCGTGGTGGACGACATCGAGTACACGTATGATCAGCTGTCGCAGATAAATGTGAATGAGATAGAAAGCATCTCCATTCTGAAAGATGCATCTACGACGGCGATATATGGTATCAAGGGCGCCAATGGGGTGCTCGTGGTGACCACCCGGCGTGGGGTGGCGGGTAAGCCCCATTTCAACATCCGTGGGGAAGTGGGTGGCCAGGCTCCTGTGCGAACGCCCAAATTCCTGGACTCCTATCATACCGCCATGCTTGTCAATGAGGCCTATACCAATGACGGCATCACACCCCTGTTCTCCCAAAGTGACCTGGATCTGTTCAGGAGCGGAGCCGATCCTTATGGGCATCCCAGTGTCAACTGGTATCAAAAGATCATGAAGCCTTATTCCCTGCAGGCCAACGCCAACCTGGATATCTCCGGGGGGACGCACGCCGTGAAATATTTTGTCTCCGGCGGCGCCTTTACGCAGAACGGGAGCATCCGTAATTTCTCCACCAATTCCGACGGCGTCAACAGCAACTATTTCTATAAAAGATATAATGTGCGTACCAACCTGGACGTACAAGCTACCAAAAATCTGAGCTTAAGACTGGACGCCACTGCCCGGTTCATGGACATCAACCAGCCCTATAGCGTGAATGTCATTGGCGAGATCTATGATTTTTCCAAGATACATCCCTATTCCGCGCCCTTTATCAACCCCAATGGCAGCTGGGCCTATGCCTTCGATACACAGGGGCAGGAACCCACCATCAATTCCAGGCTGGCTACCCAGGGCTATACACGCAACAGACGCACCGACTTCAACGTGCTGATGGGTTTTACGGAGAAGCTGGATGATATCACCCGGGGTCTTTCGCTGATAGGCCGCGTGGCTTTTGCCAGCGTACAGCAGAATTCGCTGACCTTGTTCCGCACCGTCCCGCCGTCTTATCATTTCGACCCCACGGACAGTACCTATCATCTGAATACGGGCGTCAACGGCGGTGGATACACATATGGCACGTACCGGACGCTGGGCAATACCGATCTGGACAACCAGCGCACGAATATTCAAATTTATCTGAACTATGAGCGCGTATTCAATGCCGACCATCATGTCACCGGACTGTTGCTGTGGAACCAGGAGAGCTACCGGGTGGATGTAGACGCCACCGGCCTGGTAGCTGTCACCGGAGCGGCGCCGCAGAAGTTCAGGGGATATTCCCTTAAGGCGGGATATGACTACAAGCAGAAATACCTGATAGACTTCAACGCCGCCATCAATGGATCCGACAGGTTCCAGGCAAAAAAGAGGAATGGGATATTCCCCGCCATAGGTATTGGCTGGAACCTGGCTAAAGAAAGGTTCTTTGCAAAAGCGTTCCCCGCAGCCAATCTTTTCAAGCTGAGAGCTACGTATGGTGTGGTGGGCAGCGATGTGGCCCTTGGCACTCAATATTTATACAACCAGGTGTATAACCAGGGCGGGGGCTATAGCTTTGGTCAGAACCAGCAGGGTGTTGCTACTATTTACGAAGGAGCGCTGGGTAATGACAATGTCACCTGGGAGAAGGCGAAGAAATGGGATGCGGGTCTGGACATAAACCTCTTTGGCGACAAGATCAGCTTCTCCGGAGATTATTTCCATGAATACAGGTATGATCAGCTGGTGACCCGGCAGGACATACCCGAGATACTGGGCGTGGGGCTTTCTCCCGGCAATGTCGGTATCACCATCAATCGGGGCGTGGAAGGCACCATCACTTACCAGGACAAGGTGGGTGAGATACGCTATAGCGCGGGGCTCGTATTTACATATGCGCAGAATAAGATATTGTACATGGCGGAGGCTTCCCCGCGATATTCCTGGCTGGCTGTGACCGGGCATCCTATCAATCAGCCTTTCGGGTATACCTGGCTGGGGTTCTACAGCCCTTCGGATGTCACGGATACGAAGGTGGCCAAGCCGGTGGGATATGCCGTCCAGGCGGGCGACTTGAAATATAAGGATGTCAATGGCGATGGCGTCATCGACCAGAATGATATTACGGCCATCGGTAAGCCTAATCTGCCCAGTCTCACCATGGGCATGCCATTGAAGGTAGGGTATAAGGGACTGGATGTAAGCGTGCTTTTCCAGGGCGCCTTTGGGTATAGCCTGGGATTGAAGGGCAATGCCATCGAGCCTTTCCAGAGCCAGTTCCAGCCGATTGATGAGCGTCGGTGGACGCCTGCGACAGCGGCCAGCGCGGAGTTTCCCCGACTGACCAGCAATCCTACGACCATCAACAGTCCTTCGTCTTATTATTCCAATTTCTGGCTGATCAATGCGCATTACATCCGGCTAAAGACTGTGGAGATCAGCTATATTTTGCCGAGAAAGTGGCTGCCGTTGCGGTTTAATAACGGCCGGCTGTATTGCAGCGCCTACAACCTGCTGACCTGGAGCAATGTTTCCAAAAAATATCAGCAGGATCCCGAGGTGGCGTCCAATACGGCGGGGGATGCATACCTGGCGCAAAGAGTAGTGACCATCGGGTTGCAGGTGGGATTGTAACGAGTTTCATATTTTTAGTGCATGAAAAGAATTTATCTCATCATCGTCCTTACAGGTCTGTCCCTCGTGGCTGTTTGTCAGTCCTTACAGGGCCGGCGTCTCTCGTCTTATGTAAATCCTTTTATCGGCGCCAGCACCAACGTTGCCAAGGGGGAGAACCTGGCCGGATTGGGCAAGACCTTTCCCGGTGCGGCCACTCCATTTGGTCTCGTACAAGTAAGTCCCAATACCATCACCGGTGGCGACAATGGTTCGGGGTACAGCTATGAGCATA
Source organism: Puia sp. (assembly GCA_035546735.1). GTDB lineage: Bacteria > Bacteroidota > Bacteroidia > Chitinophagales > Chitinophagaceae > Puia. The sequence continues at coordinate 694 of DASZWE010000514.1, read as the reverse complement.
CCACCATCGAAGGGTTTGCCTGTACACAGATGAGCGGCGTAGGCTGGTATGGCGACCTGGGAAATTTTCTTGTGATGCCTGCGACAGGCAGGCTGCAGGTAGTGTCAGGCGCCGAAGGACAGGACGCGCAAGGCTATCGGAGTAAATACGACAAGTCATCCGAAAAGGCGTCGGCGGGATATTATAGTGTCCGGCTGACGAAATACGATGTGCTGGCCGAGCTGACCGCCGCGCCCCACAGCGCGATGATGCGATTTACTTTTCCTGCGAATGAGCAAAGCAGGGTGCAGATAGACCTGGCCCGCCGGGTGGGCGGCACTTCCACGGCGCAGTATGTAGAGCTTGTCAATGACCATACGATTCGCGGCTGGATGAAGTGTACACCCGAAGGTGGCGGCTGGGGACATGGCGCGGGACATGCGAACTATACGGTCTATTTTTATGCCCAGTTCAATAAGCCGTTGAAAAAATATGGTGTGTGGAGCAAGGATGACATACTGCCCATGGTCCGGAAGAAAGAGGGCAGTCATCTTGGATTTTATACGGAGTGGGCTACAAAGTCCGGTGAGCAGGTAGTGCTAAAGACCGGCATCTCCTTTGTCAGCATGGAGGGAGCCGAAAAGAACCTGGAGGCGGAGATCGCCGGCTGGGATTTCGACCGTGTGCACGAGGCCGCGCAACAGCTGTGGGACCA
>DASZWE010000513.1:0-13418 GCA_035546735.1 Puia sp. | reverse complement strand
AAAGACGTGGCTTTTAGCATTCCGGTTTGGTCGCTTGGTGACGGGTTCGTTGTCTACCAGGGCAATCCAAAGGTACTAACGAGCTATCAGGCGGTGGCGAAGAACAGTAATGCACGGCTTGGGGTAATTCCCGGACAGGTACAATTCGATGCAGCAAAAAAGGCGGGCTTAGGCGAAAGCCAACTTGTCATCTTCAACAATCAGCCGGACGCAGTTGCTGCGCTCCTGGCCGGAAAGATTGATGCATTTGCAGCCACAGCAGTTGGGAACCGTGCCATTGTCAAGGCCAATCCAACATTGGAAGCAATCCCTCTTGAAAATAAAAAGGACGGGAAATCTCCCGTTGGCGCCTTCTCGTTCAGCAAGAGCAATCATACGCTCCTGCAGGCTATGAACACCCAACTTTATCAGTATATAGGCTCAGCAGATCACCGTGCACGAATGGCAAAATACGGGATAACGAAAACCGAGATCGACAGCGTGGTACCGGACAAGGGGACGCAATAAAAAATAAAGCATTACTCAATAGACAAATTTACTTTCTTCCCCAACCCAAATTCAAAGATTCTGTACAAGGTAGAAAGCTGAACATCACAGTTACCATTTTCCAGTCTGGATATATAACTCTTTTTAGTACCCACTTTCTCCGCCAGCTGCTCCTGTGTCATGTTCGCCTCCTTTCGGGCATCCTTCAGCAGCTCGCTGATAATAAAATATTTTGCCTTCTTTTCAAATTGAGCCCTGGCTTTCGTGCCGGCCTTGCCGTATGTGACATCCAGCAATTCATCAAAGCTTTGGGCATTCCTTATTTGCTCCTTCTTAGGCATAATTCTTTTTTTATTGTTTAAACCGCTGGACGGCGGGTTTGTTTTTTTCTTTTTCACTAAAATATTCCTTCATTAAAGTTATTGCGCGATCCAACTCCTGAGCAGGCGTCTTCTGTGTCTTCTTTTGAAAAGCGTTAAAAAGTATCACCAAATGCCCTTTGTCAAAGCAACAGAATATCCTAAAAATATCACTCCTCCATTCTACCCTGATCTCATAGAGACCATTCGTTCCGCTCAAATGCTTCAAAAATTTTTCCGGAACAAATTCCACGGTCTGTACCAATTTAAGAACAAAGTTGATCTTCTGCTGGACCCTCTCCGTCTGTTCAACATAAAAGTCCTTGAATGCCCTCCCATAAAATATAATCTTTCTCTCTTCCACAAAGTTAACTTAAATGTGAACAATTCCAAATTAAAAACCTTGCAAATCTCACATATTAACAAATGCAAAAGGGAAAAACTTTCTCCGTACAGGGAACTACTTATCAAAGTCCCGACTAAAAAATACACTCCAAAAAAAACAGCTATTTCATCAACAGATCAGATGTGTACATGTAACCTGTGCGACTGGATCATGTAAAACCCATCTGTAACAAAGGCCGGCCCGGCAACTCCCGTGATGAGCGCCGCGTTTCTTTATCTCATCACATCACATTAATTGTCACACTTATGAAAAGAAGAATCTTGATTGTCCTGCTCACACTTGGGACAGCGGCGGCCTGTAATAAAAATAACAACAACGGATATGGCGGGGGTCCCACCCCTCCTCCTCTGCAGGCAAACTTCCAACAGACGAATCTCGTTTCCGACATCGATGGAAATAGGGCGGCAAAGGTCGACTCTACCTTACTGAACCCATGGGGCCTCGCGATCAATCCTTCCGCAGGTATTGTCTGGCTTGGCACTAATCACAACGGAACCACCAATGTTTATGATTACAATGGCAACACGGTACTCAAGCCTATCCCCATTCCCTCAGGCGGCATGCCGGATGGCGGATCTCCCACCGGCATAGTGTTCAATGGAACGGCAGACTTCGTCATCCCATCTGTGCATACCGCGGCTAAATTCATCTTTGTCGGTGAGGATGGAACTATCTCCGCCTGGGCGCCCGGCCCGTCCGCCGGCTCCGCTGTAACAGTCGCTGATCAGTCCGGCGCCGATGCGGTGTACAAGGGCTGTGCTATTGCCAGTGACGGCGGTAATAATTACCTGTACGCAGCTAATTTCAAAGGCAGAAAGATCGATGTTTTCGACAAGGGATTTGCGCTGACCACCGGAAGAAGTTTTACAGATCCGGCTGTTCCGGCAGATTTCGGGCCATTCAATATCGCCAATATCAACGGACTGTTATATGTTACGTATGCCAAATTGAAAGGCCCCGATAATGAAGATGATCAGGCAGGCGCGGGTAATGGCTATGTAGATATCTATACTCCAGATGGCAAACTGGTAAAAAAGTTTGCCTCGAAGGGGGCATTGAACTCCCCATGGGGTATTGCGCAGGTGCCGGATGGTTTTGGATTGCCTTTCCATTCCCTCGTCGTCGGCAACTTTGGCGATGGCTGGATAAATGTGTATGATTCGACAGGCGTTTACCTGGGGCCGATGAATAGCAATGGCAGTCCTGTGGCCATCAATGGGCTTTGGGCGCTGGATTTTCCCATCAATGAGGATCCTCATGGAGATCCAACCAAATTGCTGTTTACCGCAGGGCCCGGAGATGAGCAGCATGGGCTGTATGGATTTTTGAAGAAGACTAACTAAACAAATACGCCACATCTTCTTGGGTCAGCTTCTTCACAAACCCGCTCTCATCGCCCACCAGGTCCGCCGTCAGCTGCCGCTTCTTCTCCTGCAGCTGCAGTATCTTCTCCTCCACCGTATCCTTGCATATCATCCGATAGGCAAATACCTTCTTCACCTGGCCGATACGATGACTCCGGTCGATGGCCTGCTGTTCGGCTGCCGGATTCCACCAGGGATCCACCAGGTATACATAATCCGCCGCCGTCAATGTCAATCCCACTCCACCCGCTTTCAGACTGATGAGAAATACCCGCGTATCCTCCTCTTCCTGAAATTGCCGCACCGACTGCCGCCGCGCTTCCGCGCTCACACTTCCGTCCAGGTACAGATAAGGAATGCCCCGCTCCGACAATGCCCCGCGTATCAGCTCCAGCATGGAAGTGAATTGCGAAAAGACGAGCGCCTTGTGATGCCCTGTATTCTCCTCTATCTCCCGTATCAGCTCCTCCAGCTTGGCGCTGGCAGCAGCCTCAGCACCCGGCCCACTCGCCCCGCCCGGACCACCCGCACCACCGCCACCCAGCTCTTTCACCAACGCGGGACTGTCGCAGATCTGCCGGAGCTTGGTAAGCCCCTCCAGGATATAAATGCTGCTCCGCCCTACCCCGTCCTCCGCGATATGCTCCAATATGCGCTCCCTGTAATGATCCTTATAGCTGTCATAGATCTTTCGCTGCTCAGCCCCCATCTCACACCAGAGGATCATCTCCGTCTTGTCCGGCAGATCACCCGCCACCTGCTCCTTGGTCCGTCGAAGTATAAATGGATATACCAGCTTACGGAGTCGCGCAGCCGCCTCCTTATCTCCATTCTTATCGATGGGCGTTGCAAACTCCATGCGGAAGAATTCCTGGCTGCCCAGCATGCCCGGATTTAAAAAGTCCATCTGCGCATAAAGGTCGAAGGTATTATTCTGTACAGGCGTGCCGCTCAATGCCAGCCGGTTGCGCGAAAACAGCTGCTGCACTGCCCTGCGTACCTGCGAGGCCGGATTCTTGATAGTCTGGCTCTCATCCAGGATAATATACCCAAATGTCCTGGAAGCAAAATGCTGTATATCGTTACGCACCATCCCAAAGCTTGTGATAAGAATACGTCCCCTTGTAAAGGTCTCGTCATCCAGAGGTACCCTGTCAGCCCCGTAATGGATATGCCAGTCCAGCCCCGGCGCAAATTTTTTCAGCTCCGCCTCCCAATTGTATATCAGCGAGGTGGGGCAGATCACCAGGTGCGTCTCATCCGGATAGTGATCTACCAGGTATTGCAGGAAAGTAATGGTCTGTAACGTCTTCCCCAGACCCATATCATCCGCCAGACAGCCGCCCCATCCCATTTCATCCAGCAAACACATCCATTGGAACCCGGCCAGCTGATAATCCCGGAGACGGGCCTGTATACCCGCCGGCACCGTACGATCCTTCACCTCTCCAATACCCAGGAGCCGCTGTTTTTTTAACTCCAGCTCCTTACGCAGCTCCTCCCCAACGGCAGCCTGCCCGGACAATCGTTCCTCCAGCAGTCCCCAATGGACCTTTGGCAGCTTCAGGAGCCCATCTTTCATTTGTCCCATCTTCATCAACAGGCCATACTGCTGTATCCATTCCTTCGGCAACATCCCGAGACTCCCATCCGCGAGGAGGATAAAATCCTGGCGACCTAAGATCGCCTTTCTCAGTTCATGCAGCGGTACCACCTGGTCGCCATAGCTCACGCGTATGGTCAGGTCGAACCAGTCGATGCCCTTCCCCGCTATCAGCTCCAGCCTGGGAACATTCGTATTGTATTTGAATTTTCGAAGCTTGTTCATCCCCAGGACAGGGATGTCCAGCTGCAGCATCTTTTGATAGAATTGCAGGAACCAGCTTTTCTCCAATGCCTCCTTGAAGTTCAGATAGAAATAACCATTGTTCTGTCCGGAAAATTTTGGATGCAGCCCCCGTATGGCTTCGGTGAGCACGTCTTCCTCCTCCCGACGGCGGACTACGACAAAGACACTCTCCTCCTGTTCTATCCTCGTCTGCTCTTCATATTCACCCTCCACCTCTATGTTCGAATAAAGCCATTTTGGCTTCAGCAAAAGAAAATTTTCATTGAGCTCGCTCACATACACCCTTCCCTGCGGCGCCATATCCACCATCTCCATTCGTATCACCGCATCCATGTCCACGGGATACTTCTCCGCCAGGGGCTTTACCACCGTCTCCATATAGCGCGGCAGTCCCAGCTCAGGCACCATCTGCCATTCGTCGCGATAGGCCTTCAACACCTCCACATCCTCCTTCTTCAACAAAAAGAATTCATTTCCACTCTTTAGAAAAAAGGAGAGCTGTGTAAAATCTTCCAGAGGGAAGGCATTGTTGTTGATCGAGACAGAGCAGCGCATCCCGAGACGGCCATTTTCTTTCTGTACCTTGAATTGCAGGGCGGGGGTAAAAGAGCTGATGGCTGCCGGCCGCACGCTATGGTTGGCAAAGGTTACTCCTTCCGGCAGGTAGAACAGCCGCTCGATGGCCGGCGCGAGTGGTTTCAATTCCTGCAGAATGCCACCCACATAATCGTTCAATAACGGCAGATGCCGTTCATCCAGGTACTCAAAAGGCTTGTCCGCGTCTTTCAGCCAGGCAAACCCGCTGCGGACAAGATGATCCACCAGGGCATCGTCCCTGAGCCGTTTGAGCACAGCAGCCACGGCGGGCGGCAGACCGCTCAGATAAGACAGAAAATTGGTCCCGGACAAAGTGATGCGCTGAAAGGTCCGGCCTTCTTTCTTCTCCATGATCATCAACAGCTCTACGGACAGCCCTCCTCTCTTCGCATTATTAAAATTCAACAATACACCCGTTGAGAAATTGCTTTTTCCCGCGGCTCCCGGTGCCGCCGCGCTCGTACTGACAATAATTGTTTTCTTAGGAATATTTGTCATAATGAAAAACCAGCGATGAGTTTCTTTTCACCTTGAAAAGGGGCGTAAAATTAGTGTTAATTCCTGGCTATAGACCGCAATTTTGTCCCCATCTTCAGCGTACCTTTGTAGCCCCACGCTTGCCATGGCCAGGGGCCCGCCCCGGTGCACATTGAATGACGGCTCTATAGGCCGGCGGAACACGGTTCCGCCTTGCAATAATTATAGTATGAATGGAGTTATAGCTCCGGAAAATCCGATCGTATGGGCGCCATTGTAAATATATCGTACATCGAGACAAGAGTGAAAGCCATTATAGTGGAAAAGCTCGGCGTGGAAGAATATGTCCTGGACAGGGATGCATCCTTCCATGATCAACTGGGCGTAGATTCATTGGACATGATCGAAACGTTTTCCGTCCTGGAAAAAGAATTCAGCATCAACATCCCCGATGAAGCCACGGAAAAACTGACTACCGTGGGTTCCGTCATCGATTATATCGTCGCTCACAGGAATTAGTCCTATCTTTGTGTCATGGGCGCCTTCCTGCTTAAAATATTCAAGGCTATTTTCATCCGTAAAAAGGATTGCTGCAGATAGCAGTTGCAGTGTGGAGGGATATTACCCAACCACCCTTGGTATCTCTCTCCATTTATCGTGTTTATATTCCGCTGGTCAAGATTAAGACCCTCTGTTCCGTTATACATATAATCTTTGCATCTTATATATCATCTACGAACCACATTCTATCATCATGAGAACCTTTTGCCTGCTCACCTTCGCCCTGCTGCTCCAGTCCCATACACCATCGTCTGCCCAGGGTATGTCCGCCTCGCGGATCGCCCCGCCCGACTTCCTCGCGCGGAATCTGGATCATACGACAAGCCCGGGCACGGACTTTTTTACCTATGCCAATGGCGGATGGATCAAAAGAACCCCCATCCCGCCTGAAGAGAGCACCTGGGGCATCGGTCAGCTGGTACAAGAAGATATCTACCGGCGTCTGCGTAAGATATCGGAAGACGCCTCCGCCGCAAAAGGTTCCGAAGGCAGCGTTACACAACAGATAGGCGACCTCTGGTACAGCGGCATGGACTCGGCAGCCATCAACAGCCAAAAACTCACGCCTTTGAAAGAAACCTTTGCCCGCATCGACGATATACATACGATCCGGGACCTGCTCCGGGTCTCGGCCGCCCTCCACAAAAAGGGAATAGATGTCCTCTTCTCCGACAACGTAGGACAAGACGATATGAACAGCGAAAAGATGACCTATCAGCTGTCCCAGGGTGGGCTGGGAATGCCCAATCGCGACTATTATTTCAATACCGCCAAAAAGCCGGCGCAGGTGCGCAAGGCATACAGACATTATCTCTTTCTCTTTTTCCGGCGCCTGGGGCAGGACAGCAGCGCCGCACAGGCAAGGGCGGAGTCCGTCTTCCGGCTGGAGACAAGGCTCGCCAAAGCTTCCCGCAAGCTGGAGGATCTTCGCGACCCGATAAAGAATTATAACAAGCTCACCACCGGTGCCCTTGGACAGCTGTCCCCCGCCATCAACTGGAACGACTGGCTAAAAGATGTGGGCATCGAAGGGCTCGACTCATGTATCGTACGTCAGCCCGAATTCTATACGGCGTTGAATGCCGAGCTCACAGGCACATCCCTCGCCGACTGGAAAAGTTATCTCCGGGCGCATGTGATGCTGGCAGCCGCACCCTACCTGGATGCACGGTCCTATGCCGACTATTTCCAGTATCGCAGGACGCTGTCAGGCGCCGCCATACCAAGACCGCGCTGGAAAAGAGTTTTAGACGCCGAAGAAGGCGCCATGGGCGAAGCCCTGGGTCAGCTCTTTGTAAAGGAATATTTTCCCCAACGGGCGAAACAACGCTACAGCGATATGGTGGAAGCCATCCGCAGCGCCTATAAGGCAAGGATCGAAAAGCTCACCTGGATGAGCAACAGCACCAGGCAAAAAGCCCTGTACAAGCTCTCCCATATCACCAAAAAAGTAGGCTATCCGGATAAATGGAAGGATTTCAGCAGCCTGAAAATAGACAGGGGTCCCTATGTCCTCAACATGCAAAGGGCCGCGGAGTGGTGGAATAATTATACGATCAGCAAATTGAACAAACCCGTCGACAGGACGGAATGGGATATGTCGCCACAGACTTACAACGCCTACTACAACCCCAGCAACAATGAGATCGTGCTGCCCGCCGGCATATTTGCCGTACCCGGTAAAAGAGACGAAGAGCTGGACGACGCCTTTGTATATGGCTATGCGGCCGCCTCCACCATCGGACATGAGATCACGCATGGCTTCGACGACCAGGGACGTCAGTTCGATGAGAAAGGCAATCTCAACAACTGGTGGCAGCCTGCCGATGAACGGCAGTTCAAGGCACGCGCCGCGCTGATCATAAAACAGTTCTCCGAATTCAGCCCCGTAGATACGCTGCATGTCAATGGCGACGCCACCCAGGGTGAGAACATTGCCGACCTGGGCGGTCTGCTCCTGGGACTGGACGCCTTCAGGCTCACCGACACATATAAAAAGGGCAAGACCATCGGAGGCCTCACGCCCCTGCAGCGCTATTTTCTGGGTTATGCCTATGCGTGGATGTACCAGGAGAGAAAAGAGGTGCTCGTCACACAGCTCCTGACGGATGTTCATGCCCCCGCCAGGGAGAGGGTCAACGGTCCCGTGGTCAACATCCCCGAATTCTATGAAGCGTTCGGCATCAAGCCCGGTGATAAAATGTATCGCCCCGACAGCTTACGCGTCAGTATCTGGTAGAAGCGTATGCCCGTCCGCCGAAATCTACCAATACACCGTATACAAAGTTATCAGTATGGCGCAAATGATCAACGCCCCGACAGCAAAGGATTTAGATACCTTGAACATGCTGGCGTCCACCTCCAGGCCTTTCGGCTGTACGCCCCTTTTGTTCTCGATAAAATTGATGATCGCCATACCGGCGATACAGAAAACAAATACAAAACCCATACGATCCAGGAAAGGTATCTCGAACTTGCCCCCGTTGTCAGGGTTTGGCTGGAAAAATCCATAAGGCGTCAGCCAGCTCAGGTTCACCCACATGGGCAGGAATTTCAAAACGCAGGAAAGAACAAAGCCTCCGATCGTCGCAAACAACGCCGCATTGGACGTGGTCCTCTTCCAGAAGAACCCTAAGATGAACATCGCAAATATACCCGGCGATACAAAACCCGTATACTCCTGGATGTAGTTGAACCCTTGCTTGCCCTCGCCCATCAGCTTTTCGCCGATGACCAGCGACATCAATATCGCCAGCAACATCGAGACGATCACCGTGATCTTGCCCGTCCTCACCAGGTGCCTTTCATCCGCATTGCGGTTGATGGCTTTCTTATAAATATCCAGCGTAAAGATAGTAGCGATACTATTGGCCTTGCCCGCCAGTGAAGCGACAATGGCAGCCGTCAACGCGGCAAACGCCAGCCCCTTGAAACCCGCAGGCAACAAGGTCATCAGGTTGGGATAAGCTTTGTTCACATCCACCGCACCCGACGAGCTCAGCATCTCCGTATGGAACATGCCCTTTTGATACAGCACATAGGCTCCGATACCAGGTAATACCACGATAACAGGCATCAGCAATTTCAAAAAGGCGGCGTATAAGATCCCGCTCCGGGCGGTCTTCAGATCGGCGCCCAGCGCTCTTTGTGTGATATACTGATTACAGCCCCAATAGTTCAGGTTCACGATCCACATCCCCCCGATGAGCACCGATAGCCCCGGCAGACTGACATAGTTAGGCGAATCCTTCTTAAATATCATGTGGAAATGGTCATTGGCCTCCGTCGTCATGATCTTGAACCCCGCCAGCAGCCCCGATTGCCCTGACTTCTCCGCCACCAGGTGCAGCGCGATATAGGTAGCTACCAGCCCTCCCAGGATAAGGAAGAACACCTGGATGACATCCGTGTACCCGATAACCTTCATTCCCCCCAGCGTGATGACAATGGCAAATACCGCCAGCAAAATAATAGAAGCATATATGTTGATACCGGAGATACCGCTCACTGCCAACGCCCCCAGATAAAGGATGGACATCAGGTTCACCACAATGTACAAGGCCAGCCAGAAGATAGCCATGATCATGGCCACTTTGTCATTGTACCGCTGGCTGAGGAACTGCGGCATGGTATATATCTTATTCTTTAAATAGACAGGGATAAAGAATATTGCCACGATCAATAGTGTCGCCGCCGCCATCCATTCATAGGTGGAGATGGCAAGACCCAGCTTGAACCCTGATCCGCTCATGCCGATCATCTGTTCCGCCGAGATATTGGAAGCGATCAGCGAGGCGCCGATAGCCCACCATGTCAATGAACCTTCGGCCAGAAAATAGTCTTTTGAACTGGTATGCGCAGCCTTCTTTCGGTTGTATATCCACCAGCCGTAAAATGCAACAATAACAAAATAAATAAGGAATACAATGTAATCGCGGGTCTGTAACATTTGCATATAGCAGCGGCGGTTTTAAGTTGTTCTGCGGACCAGTGGTCCGACCTGATTTGTGTTTTTTCAGCGGCCCCATGGTCCACCGGGCCGTAAAAATAGGGCAACCGGCCAATTATTCATCGATCCGATCGCCCTTTTTGTAGATTAAATTGTGCTAAACATGGCCTGCCGGCCGGCAGGCCCGCGGCCCACTCTACTAAATGTATCGATTGATCAGATTTTCCAGGTATTCCTGGCGCCCGCTGATCACTTTTGGTTCGCCGTTAGCGATCGCATACTCCCTCAGGTCCTCCAGGGACAAGCTTCCCTTCTCATAAGCGGCCCCTTTGCCGCTGTCAAAGGACGCATATCGCTCAGCACGTATCTTTTTATATTCAGATTGTTTCAAAATAGTATCCGCCACCAGCAATGCCCTGGCAAACGTATCGATCCCGCCGATATGCGCATGGAACAGGTCCTCCATATCTGTAGAGTTCCTGCGGCGCTTGGCGTCGAAATTGATCCCTCCGCCCTGGAATCCACCACCCTCCAGGATGATCAGCATGGCTTCCACCAGCTCATTGATATTGTTGGGGAACTGGTCCGTATCCCATCCATTCTGATAATCGCCCCTGTTGGCGTCCATGGACCCCAGCATGCCCGCATCTACAGCCACCTGCAGCTCGTGCGTAAAAGTATGGCCGGCCAGCGTGGCATGATTCACCTCGATGTTCAGCTTAAAATCCTTTAGCAGATCGTACTGGCGAAGGAAGCTGATGACCGTGGCGCTGTCATAGTCATATTGATGCTTGGTAGGCTCGCAGGGTTTTGGCTCGATGAAGAAAGTACCCTTAAAGCCCTGCTTGCGGGCATAATCCTTTGCCGTATGAAGGAAGCGGGCAAGATGCTCCTGCTCACGCTTCATATTCGTGTTCAGAAGGCTCATATATCCCTCTCTTCCTCCCCAGAATACATAGTTCTGTCCTCCCAGGGCGATCGTGGCATCCAGGGCAGCCTTGACCTGAGCGCCTGCATGCGCCAGCACGTGGAAGTCGGGATTGGTAGCCGCGCCATTCATATAACGACGATGGGAGAAAAGGTTGGCCGTGCCCCACAACAGCTGCACCTTGCTGGCCGCCTGCTTTTGCCTGGCATACTCTGTCAGCGCCTGCAGCCTTTTCTCATTATCCGACACATCATTGGTATAATCCACTACATCCACGTCGTGGAAGCAATAGAATGGCAGGTCCAGCTTGGTGATGAATTCAAAGGCGGCATCCATCTTATCCTTCGCGCGCGCTACCGCATCATCCTTTTCATTCCAGGCATACAGATGCGTAGGCTCCCCAAAGGGATCCGCACCATTGCCGCAGAAAGAGTGCCAGTAAGCAACCGCAAAACGCAAATGCTCTTTCATCGTCTTGCCCGCTACCGTCTTGCTCGCGTCATACCAACGATAGGCCAGCGGATTGTCCGTCTGCGGCCCTTCATATTTTATCTGTCCTATCCCCTTAAAAAACTCTTTGTCACCTGTAATTACTGCCATAAGCTTATTTTTTTGTTCCCTCCGGAGTCCGCCGGCGGAGGTAGTTTATAAATATTTATGTAATATTTCTTTCCATGTGTTATACAATCCCTCGTACTCGCCGGTGTTCCCCGGGTCTACCCGCTGCAATGGCTTTCTTCCCGCAAAAGCCTCTTTCCCGCTGCGGAAGATCCCGGCTCCGATGCCGGCGCCAAGGGCCGCTCCCACGCTGCCATCATTGTCGTACAGCTCCACAGGCACCTGCGTGGCGTTTACAAACGCCTCCGTAAACACGCTGCTCAGGAACATGTTCGCCCTTCCCGCCCTGATCACCGAAGGATCCAATCCCCCCTCCCGCATGATGTCCAATCCATAGCGGAAGGCGAAGGCAATTCCCTCTTGCCCCGCGCGATAAATATGGGCCGCTCCATGCTGGTTGAGGTCGATGTGCTGTATATGCGCCCCGATGATCCGGTTGCGGAAGATCCGCTCCGCACCATTGCCAAACGGCAGTACCAGCAGTCCCTCGCTGCCCGGGCGGATAAGTGCCGCCTCCTTGTTCAGGGAAAAATAGTCCGCTCCGCCCCCTGTATGATCGCGTATCCAGCGGTTGAGGATCCCCGTTCCATTGATACAAAGCAGGATGCCGATGCGCTTCTCACCCTCTTTGTAATTGACATGCGCGAAGCTGTTCACGCGCGAGGCAGGATCATATACCAGCTTGTCGCTCACCCCATATATAACCCCTGAGGTTCCCGCCGTGGCAGCTACCTCTCCGGGCTCCAGCACATTCAGGGAAAGGGCATTGTTGGGCTGATCTCCCGCCTTGTACGTGACAGGTATTCCTTTCTTCAGTCCCAGTGTCTGCGCCACTTCGGCCATCAGCTCCCCATGAGCAAAAAATACAGGCCGGATGGGAGGTATCAGCCCCTTGTCAAAACCAAAATAGCGAAAGACATCCTCAGAAAGCTCATCCTTCTTAAAATCCCAGAAGATCCCCTCCGACAAGGCTGGAATGCTCGTAGTCACCTCCCCCGTCAATCGCAGTCCGATATAATCCCCCGGAAGCATTATCCGGTCTATCTTCTCATAGATACGCGGTTCCTGGTCCTTGATCCATGCCAGCTTCGCCGCTGTAAAATTGCCCGGTGAATTCAACAGATGTGAGAGGGCCTTTTCTTCCCCGATGGCCTCAAAAGCCTTGTCCCCATAGGGAACAGCCCGACTGTCACACCAGATGATGCTGTCCCTCAATACCCGCCGGTCCTTGTCCACCGTCACCAATCCATGCATTTGATAGGCAATGCCGATAGCAGCTATATCCTGGGGATCATAAGCTCCCGAAGCATGCGCCTTCCGGATGGCCTGCTGTACATACTCCCACCAGGTCTCGGGGGACTGTTCCGCCCATCCCGGCTGCCGGACAAGTATGGCCGCCTCCGTATCCGGATATTGCGCCGTCGCCAGCGTTCGCTGGGCAGCCGCATCCACCACAGCCACTTTTATCGATGAAGTTCCCAGATCAATTCCAAGTAATAGCATTTAGGAGGTCTTTTTATGTCCGAAAAACGGGCCTCAGGAAAATATAGCCCGTTTTCCGGAAAGAGACTTTCGTCGGAAGAACTTCGTCGGAGTTCCGAGCCCTCACTCCTCCTTGTTCGGACTAACGTGCCTGTGGCCCGTTTAAATAGGCGGTAAATATACTAACATCCTGCAATCGGTTGCAATAAATATTATGAAAATCCTTTTTTGGCGAAAAAAGCTTCATATTTGTGCCAAAATCGGCTCTCACACCAGCATGGACCCCAAAAAAGACATCACCATCTACGATATTGCCAAAGTGCTCAACCTCTCCCCCGCCAC
>DASZWE010000512.1:0-3493 GCA_035546735.1 Puia sp. | reverse complement strand
TGGCAAAGAGCTCATGGAGGCGTTCCGGGAATTTAAACGGATTTGGGACCCGGCCTGGAAAATGAACCCGGGCAAGGTCATCGATCCCTACGGAGAGACGGCCAATCTCCGTCTCGGCGCCGACTACCATCCTCCTACGCTTAAAACACATTTTCAGTTTCCGGAGGACGCGGGCAGTTTCGCCCATGCAACGCTCCGCTGCGTGGGAGTAGGCAAATGCCGCCGGCACGATTCCGGCACCATGTGCCCCAGCTATATGGTAACACGCGAAGAGGAACATTCCACCCGGGGAAGGGCTCATCTGCTGTTCGAAATGCTACAGGGAGAAGAGATCAAATCCGGCTGGAAAAGCAAGGAGGTAAAGAATGCGCTGGACTTATGCCTGGCCTGCAAGGGCTGTAAAGGCGATTGCCCGGTGAATGTAGACATGGCCACCTATAAATCCGAATTCCTGGCGCATTATTATAAAGGCCGGCTGCGACCCCGTTCTGCTTATGCGTTCGGATGGATCTACTGGTGGGCGCGGCTTGCATCGCTAATGCCTGGTGTCGTCAATTTCCTGACGCATAACCGTCTCACGGCCCCGCTTGCAAAAAAGGTCGCCGGCGTGGATGCCCATCGCCGTATTCCGGTGTTTGCAAAAATAACCTTCCGAACCTGGTTCAGGCAACGGCTCATCCGCCAAAGGCACACGGGCAACGGCAGGTCCCTCGGCAAGGTGATCTTGTGGCCCGATACCTTCAATAACTTTTTCCTACCGGAAACCCTGGTAGCCGCCACCGAAGTGCTCGAAGCAGTAGGCTTCGAAGTTACTATTCCCACGAAGACGCTCTGCTGTGGAAGGCCGTTGTACGATTTTGGAATGCTGAACAAGGCAAAAGCGCTCCTCAAAGAAATTCTGACCACCCTGAAAACAGCGATCCGGGATCAGGTACCCATAATTGGTCTCGAACCCAGTTGTGTAGCGGTATTTCGCGACGAGTTGGTCAGCCTAATGCCCAATGACCAGGATGCCATGCGGCTTAAAAAGCAAGTCTTCACCCTTGCCGAATTCCTGGAGAAAAAAGCTACCGGTTTCAAACCGCCCGAACTAAAGGCCAATGCGCTGGTACATGTTCATTGTCATCAGAAATCCATCTTAGGCACGGAAAGCGACGCCTCGCTTTATAAAAAGATGTCGTTGGAACACCATTTGTTGGACAGCGGGTGCTGTGGGATGGCAGGTTATTTCGGGTATGAAACCGGGGATCATTACAAGGTAGGCCTGGCGGCAGGGGAAAGAGTGCTCTTGCCGGCCGTGAGATCGGCCGAAGCCACCACCCTGATCGTGGCAGACGGCTTCAGCTGCAGGGAGCAAATCGAACAGGGTACCGATAGGAAAGGCCTGCATACAGCGCAGGTGCTGCAAATGGCCCTTCACCGGGAAACGCCCGACCGCCGCTACCCCGAGCAAAAATATGTGGATGGCATGAAGCTAAAAGACCCGCATGCCAAAAAAAAGACGGCTGCAGCGATAATAGGCATTTCCGTGATTGCAGTGGCCGCGTTGCTGCTCTATCGGGGGAGAAAGAAGGCGTACGACAATTCTACATCACAAAATTAATCAGCTATGGAATTGGGAAAAAGAACTTGGGCAATCGCAGAAGGTTACATCCCGGCATGGAGTAACGGGCCTGCGCCGGAATTCACCAGTCATGAGGCGGCCTGTATCCTGAATGCCACCGACCAGGATGCCCATCTCGAGCTGACCGTTTATTTCGCCGATCGGGTCCCGGCCGGGCCTTTCAAAATAAACGTACCCGCCAAAAGAACGCTGCACATGCGGTTCAATGATCTCTGCGATCCAGAAAAGATCCCTTTGGGCACTTCTTATTCCAGCGTTTTCGTTTCGGACGTTCCGGTAGTCATTCAATTCACCCGGCTGGATTCCAGGCAAAATGCGAACGCGCTGGTATCTACTGTGGCCTATTTTCAATAAACTGGCTGTGTATGCTCCGGGTTCTTCTACATATTCAACTACCTCCGCTGTTTCATCCGGCGACTCCCCAGGCCCAACTCATCGGACCTTTGGGAAATGCATTCCTTTTAGCGGCTTCGGCCATGGCGTTGCTCGTGATCGTGCTCACCATTTGGATTACGAGGACCTACCGGCATTCGAAGAATCCGGGCGAGCCGCTTCAGGTACGATCTAACCGGAAGCTGGAAGTATTCATGATTGGGATCCCGCTCCTGTTGGTAACCGGCTTCTTCCTCTGGTCGATGCAGACGATGCGGGCCATCCTGCCCCCGGGTCAAGGGATGCCGCCGGATGTGACTATTACGGGTCACCAGTGGTTCTGGACGGCCGATTATCATGGCACGGGCGTGACCACCGCCAATGAAATACATCTTCCCATTCACCGAAAAATATTAATTCAGCTGACCAGTGCCGATGTTATCCACGATTGGTGGGTGCCCGCCCTTGGTCCTAAAATGGATATGTTCCCCGACCGGAACACCTATCTGTGGATGACCATCCATGACACTGGCGTATACGAAGGGGCGTGTAACGAATTCTGCGGCGCACAGCATGCCTGGATGCGTATCAGGGTAGTTGCCCAGTCGCCCAATGATTTCGACGCCTGGCTGGCCGGCCAGGCATCTCCGGCATCTTCGCCCCGGGACAGTCTGTCTGTCGAAGGGGCGGCGCTTTTCACAACGTATACATGCGGCAGCTGCCACAGCATAAAGGGTACGTCGGCGGATGGGCATACCGGACCCGATCTCACCCATCTGGCAAGCCGGCAAACATTGTTGGCGGGAAGAATGAGCAATGACCCGGCGAATCTTTCGGCCTGGCTCTCCGATCCGCAAAAGGTAAAACCAGGAGCTTATATGCCACGTTTCATTTTTGGAAAAGACACGATTCAGGCCATTGTCGCTTATTTAGAAAACCTCAAATAAATCATGGACGCCGATCTCATACCAGAACCGGAGCAACCCATTCCCAGCCTCAGCGTTTCCAGCGGTCAGGGCCTCCTGCAATGGATCTCCTCCGTGGATCACAAACAACTCGGCATCCTCTATCTGTGCCTGTCCCTTTTGTTCATGGTTTTGGGAGGTATCTCGATAGTGCTGGCAAGGACACAGCTATTCCTGCCGGACAATCATTTCCTTTCGCCGCAGGCTTACGATCAGCTCTTCACGATGCATGGCACCACCATGATCTTCTTCGTGCTTACGCCGGCCATCTTCGGCCTGGCCAGCTACCTGATCCCCCTTATGATCGGCGCCAATGACCTGGCCTTCCCCCGGCTGAACAGTTTTAGCTTCTGGATAACGGCTGTAGGCGGCTTCCTGTTGTATTTCAGCTTCCTGGCTGGCGGAGCACCCGCCGCAGGCTGGTTCAATTATGCACCGCTCAATGAAATGAACTATTCCTCCTCGCCGGGAGTAGATTATTACTGTGCGGGATTGTTGCTGGGAGGCATCGGCACCGTCTCGGCTTCGATCA
>DASZWE010000511.1:0-8956 GCA_035546735.1 Puia sp. | reverse complement strand
GTCCTTCCTGTCGTGGAGGGTCCTGAAAATGGAGAGCGCCTCGTTGGTGAAGCGCCGGGCGAGTTCTGTATGATGGTGGATATTGTTGATGTGTCCGACCTGAAGAAGTATCAGGCCCTGGGATTGCAGGTCATTTTGTTTTTCGGCTATTCTCAGGCCCCGATAGCAATAGTATACGGCGGAGTCGGGCTGAGCCTGTTCAAGGCTCCTGCTGGCGGCTAAATAGAAAGACACTATACTGCTGTCAGCGGCATGTATATCAACAGGGGACTGAGCCAGGATGGGCGAGGCTACAGCCATCAAGAGGGTAAAGATGGTATACTTCATAGTGGATCTTAGGGATTAAATATAGCAACTATTTTTTAATGTCAGTGGGGCTATCTTCTTTTGAAGGCGGAGGGGTTCTCGCCCGTCAGCCGGCGGAACAGCTTGTTGAAATAGGACAGGCTTTCAAAGCCGACCTCATAGCAGGCTTCGGAGACCGTGAGGCCTTTTAACAGCCATGTCTTTGCCTGTGTGATCCTGTATTGATTTACGAAGTCGGTAAAGGTCATGTTCGTCTGTTTTTTGAAGTAGCGGCAGAAGGCTGCGGTGCTCAAATGCACGCTGGCGGCCACGGCGTTGACATCGGGATGCTTATCGTAATTGGCATGGATGTATTTATAGACGGAGCCCATCCTGATCTTGTCGTCGAGGAAGAGCTTGATGCTGGTGTCCTGCTGATTGAGCTGGGTGACCTCTTTTGAAGTGGCGAGTAATTGAAATACTTCCAGTAAGCTGATCAGCTGTTGAAAATGAGAAAGGCTCTGCATGCGCCGTAATTTTTCCGCTACTGTCCGCTTGGTCTCTCCTTCGAACGCCCATCCCAAATAAGCTTTTTCAAAGAGGTCGTGGATCCGGGAGAATTCAGGTGTTTTTCCGAATGCGTCGCCCAGGAAATTTTCCTTTAACTGAACGACTATCTGACGATAGTCGGTTTCTATACCATAGTCGAAATTCAAATGCGGCACGTTGGGACCGATGAGGACGAGATCGCTGCCTGTGAAGTTGGAGATATGACGTCCCACATGGCGGATGCCGGTCAGGGCTTCCACAAAAACCAATTCGTATTCGGGATGATAATGCCAGTAAAAGTAGTTCTTCAAGCTGGGGGTGAAGAGCTTGAACGACTTGCCGGGGTCGGGGAGCACTATTTCTTTTTGGATCTTGATAGGCAGTAATTTCTCTATAAATTTCGGAAAATGGAGCCAAAAGTGACAAAAAATGTCAATGGAGAGCAAATTTCTGTCACTGTAAAGGCTGTAGAGTTTCGGTGTTTGGGGGAGCTTTGTATCAAAACTTGTTATATGGAACAACCTATTCAATCTACTATGGGCGCGACGATGGCTGCGACAACGGCAGTGACGATGGCGCCGGCGACCGGTCTTACTGCCGGGCCTGCCGATGCTCTGGAAAGTGCGCATAAAGACATTCCGGGCAATCCTTCCACTTCCAAGACGAGCAGGGTAAGGCTTAATGACCGTAGCAATGGCGAGCCGTTGCGGGTTTTGTCCGAGGCGGACTGGCAATTCTGGATGCACAATGGCTATATCGTTGTGAAGGGGGCCGTTCCAGTGGAGCAGGTGACACGGCTGGCGGCTTTTCTCTGGGAGTTCGAGGAGAAGGACGCCCATGATCCTGCTACCTGGTATACACCGCCGAGGGCTGAGATGAAGATGAAAGAGTTAACGAATACCGGAATGGTCGAGGTATACAATCATCAATATCTCTGGGATAACAGGCAGTGTCCGAGGGTGCACCAGGCGTTCGCCGATGTCTGGGGCACGGAGAAGCTGTGGGTTACCATCGACCGGGCCAACCTGAACTTTCCCATTCGTCCGGGATATGAGTACAAGGGCTTTATCCATTGGGATTATGATCCTGAGACAAAGCCGCAAAATGTGCAGGGGGTATTGGCGCTGGCGGACCAGACGGATGAGCATATGGGTGGTTTTCAATGTGTGCCGGAGCTGTATCGTACCTATGACAGCTGGAAGCTGACGCAGCCGGAGGGCAGGGATCATTTCAAGCCGGATGTTACAGGGTTCGAGATCGTGAAGGTGGCCATGGAGGCGGGTGATCTTTTGATATTCAACAGTACGCAGCCGCATGGCATCCGGGCAAATACCAGCGGGGATAAGGTGCGGATGGCGCAGTATATATCCATGATGCCGGCAGAGGAGGAGAATGAAGTGCTGCGTCAGTGGCGTATTTCTTCGTGGCAGGAAAGAAGGGCTCCGGAGGGGTATGCGTTTCCGGGGGACCCGAGGAAATGGGAGCAGACAAAATATGGGACGGCGGAACTTTCGCCCCTCGGCAGAAAGCTGCTGGGACTGGATAAATGGTGAGGGTGGAAACTTTTTCGGCTGGAAAGATGGTGAGGGTGCCGGCGAGTTCCTTTCAGGGATAAATGGTGCGTGATCGGGCTGGGCGGGTGAGGGGACAAAAAAATGTGGATGAACCGCTGGGAGCGGTTCCTGGACAAATTAAAAAGCGATTTAAATGGATCGGAATTTGCATGGGGAATTGAATAATCCCTAATTTCATCCCCGATGCCGGATCGTTGATGGCCTTCCACAACTATCCACTCCTATTTGACCTATCGGATTGCAATAGCCTGTTATTTACAGCCGTCGCCTGTGTTTGTATAGACATTGTCCTGTACAGCAGGGTATACAGTTTAAAAAAATAGCCGATAGCCGATATGTCATCTGTATCAAAATGTTTTTTCGCACTCAGTTTTTCTTTTTATTTTTTTGGACATGCCGGCGCACAGACCCGTGCGGTGGATACGGTTCCTGCTTTTACGCTGGATCAGTGTGTGGAGTATGCATTGCAACACCAGCCCCGTCTTAATCAGGCCCTGATCGGGGTGGATATCGCCCGGGTGACCAATTCCATCAATCTGGCAGGCTGGCTGCCGCAGGCGGGCGTTTCCGGCAATCTTATTCATTACAACAGCCTGCCTACTTCCTTTGTAAAAAATGCGGGTGGTACGGTGGTCCAACAACGTACGGGGGTGGTGAACAGCTTCAACCCGGTGCTGTCGGTGACGCAGACGATCTTTAATCCTGCCCTGCTCTACGCGTCGCGGAGCGCCAACCTTTATATAGAACAGGCGGAGCAGGTGACGGACAGCACGAAGATCTTTCTCGTGGCGGCGGTGAGCAAGTCCTTTTACAGCCTGCTGCTGACGCTGGAGCAGATCAAAGTATTAAAAGAGGATACGACGCGGCTGACGAAGAATGTCCATGACACGTATCATCAGTTCATAGCGGGCACGGTGGATCAGACGGACTATAATGAGGCCACCATTACGCTCAACAATTCCATGGCGCAGCTCCGACAGGCGCAGCTGAGCGTGCAGCCACAATATACCCAGCTGAAACAGCTGATAGGTATGCCGCGGGAACAGTCCTTCAATGTAATATACGATACGACGGTGATGCAGCAGGACATCGACTTCGACACGACGCAGACGCTGGATTACAAAAAGCGTATCGAGTTCCAGGAGCTGCAAACGTCCAGGAAGCTGCAGGATCAGGCCGTACGCTATTACCGGCTGGCCTGGCTGCCGACGGTGGGGGCTTTCTTCGACTATGACCTGGCATTCCAAAACAATAATTTCGGATCGTTATGGACTAATACCTATCCCTATTCGTATATAGGGCTGTCGCTGAACTGGCCCATCTTTACGGGTTTTGCAAGAACGAACAGCCTCAAACGGGCCCGTCTGCAGAGCCGGCAGCTGGACTGGAGCGAGGTGGACCTAAAGGCGCAGATAGCTTCGGAATATGAGAGCGCGCTGGCGGATTATAAGAGCAACCGGTATAACCTGGATGTCATGCGTAACAATGTGGATCTGGCACGCAAGACCTATGATATTGTATCTCTTCAATACGGGCAGGGGGTAGTGGCTTATCTGAATGTGATCACGGCGGAGTCGAACCTGATCAGCTCGGAGATAGGATACCAGAATGCCCTGTTCCAGCTGTTGTCCAGCAAAATAGATCTGGAGAAGTCCATGGGAGTCATCACCATCAAACATCAAGCAAATAAATAAATCTATGAGCAGACGGATATTAAGCCTGGTATTGATAGGAGGGCTGTCCTTTTTTTCCTGTACGGATAAGAAGCCGGCCGCTACCAATTCCGCGATCCCTGTGAACCTGATGACGGTGAAGTCGAGGCCTGTCACGTACTATGACAAATATCCCGCCACCACGCAGGCTTTGATGCAGGTGGATATTCATGCAGAAGTACAGGGGGCGATCACAGGGATATTCTTTAAAGAGGGCACGCATGTTACAAAGGGGGAGAAGCTATACGAGATCGACGAGCGGCTGTACAAGGCGGCCTATGACCAGGCGGCTGCGAATGTGCAGGTAGCGGAAGGCAATCAGGTGCAGGCGGACCAGGATGCCAAGCGGTATGAATACCTGAACCAGCACAATGCGGTGGCCAGGCAGGTGCTGGACCATGCGGAGATAGCGATGCAAAATGCAAAGAACCAGGTGACGGCAGCGCGGGAGGCGTTGAAGACGGCGGCTACAAATCTTACGTATTCGGTGATCCGGGCCCCTTTTTCGGGTACGGTAGGCTTTAGCCAGGTCAAGCTGGGGAACCTGGTGACGGTGGGAACGACGACGCTGACGACAATATCGACGGATGAGCCGATGGCGGTAGACTTCCTGGCAAACGAAGCGCAGCTGGGCCATTATGAGGACTTGCAGCGTACGAAGCAGAAGGAGCTGGACTCATTGTTTACCATTATCATGCCGGGCAACCGGCTTTATCCTTACAGCGGCAGGATATCTGTCATCGACAGGGCGGTGGATCCGCAGACGGGGACCATACGTATCCGGCTGGTATTCCCCAATCCGAAGTATGATCTGCGGGCGGGTATGAGTTGTGTGCTGCGGGTTCATAACCTGGAGCCGGGTCCTCAGATAACGATACCGGGGCGGGCAGTGGTGGAGCAGATGGGGGAATATTTTGTCTTTCTCGCCAAGGATACGACGGCTATGCAGGTGAAGGTAGAGGTAGGCCAGACGATAGGGGCGGATATCCTTGTTTTAAAAGGATTGAAGGATGGGGATCGCATCGTAGTGGATGGCGTGCAGGCGTTGCATGATGGATCGACGATCACAACAGCTAATAAACAGGGGCCTGCGGGTGCGGGAAGGGGGAGGTAACAATCTATGATCGCGAATACATTTATAAAAAGGCCGGTGACGGCTATTGTCATCAGCATTGTGCTGGTGATCACGGGGACGATCTGTATTGCTGTGCTGCCCATAGACCAATACCCGGATATCACGCCGCCGCTGGTGCAGGTGAATGCGCAATTTACGGGAGCCGACGCCCAGACGGTGGAGCAGACGGTGGCCACGCCCATCGAACAGCAGGTGAATGGTACGCCGGGGATGGAATATATGCAGAGCAACAGTACGAACAATGGTCAGATGACGATGAATGTCACCTTTGGTATCGGTACGGACATCGATATTGCGACGCTGGATGTACAGAACAGGGTGAGCATTGCCACGCCGCTGGTGCCTTCGGTGGCAAGCCGTCTGGGGATCACGGTGCGTGCGGTGAATCCCAGCATGCTGATGATGGTGGCTCTCTATTCGCCGAAGGGCACGCATAATATCACTTTTCTCGACAACTATACCAATATATTCGTACAGGATGCTTTGCTGCGGGTGCCGGGGGTAGGGACGATCACACGATTTACAGACGACTTTAGCATGCGGATATGGATGAACCCGCAGAAGATGGCTGCCTATAGCCTGACGCCACAGGATATCATCAATGCATTGAATACGCAGAATGTGCAGGTGGCGGCCGGTTCGGCAGGAGTGCCTCCCCAGCTGCCGACGCAGACTTTTGAGATCGGCATCCTTGTGAACGGCCGGCTCAGCAAGCCTTCGGAATTTCAGAATATTATCGTCAAGACGGTGCCTTCCACAGGGGAGCTGGTGTATTTAAAGGATGTGGCGCGGGTGGAGCTGGGCAAGTTCACTTTTTCCAGCAACTCCTTTGTCGATGGGAAAAGGGCCTCCTATCTGCAGATATACCAGTCTCCGGGGAGCAATGCGTTGCGTACGGCGGAGGGGATCTATAAAGAGCTGGCGCAGCTGAAGCAGTTCTTTCCCGCGGATGTGGAGTATTCGGTGCCATTCGAGTCGGTGACGGTGGTGAAGGTATCGATGCACGATGTGGTCAATACGTTGCTGATGACGCTGGGTCTGGTGGCGGTGGTGGTCTTCCTCTTCCTGCAGAACCTGCGTTCCACGCTGATACCGGTGCTGGCCATTCCGGTGTCGATAGTGGGCACTTTTTGTTTTTTTATTCCTTTGGGTTTCACCATCAATACGCTGACGATGTTCGGCTTTGTGCTGGCGATAGGCATTGTCGTGGACGATGCGATCATCGTGGTGGAGGCGGTGCAGCATTATATCGATGAAAAAGGAATGTCGCCAAAGGAGGCTACTTACTATGCCATGAAGGATATTTCGGCGCCGGTGGTGGCGATCGCCTTGATATTAGCGGCTGTCTTTGTGCCGGTGGGTTTTATACCGGGCATCGTGGGACGCCTTTATCAGCAGTTTGCCATCACCATCGCCATTTCCGTTCTCCTATCCGCCTTTATAGCGCTGTCGCTGACGCCTGCGTTGTGCACGCTCCTGCTGAGGCCGACGAAGATCAAGCGGGAGGCGAAGGGGCTTAACAAGGTGTTCTACCGATTCAACACCTGGTTCGAGCGGGTGACGGACAAATATTCGGTGGGGGTGAAAAAGAGCATCCGGGCATCCCGGTTCGTACTGGTGATATTGCTCTGTATCCTTGTCGGGGCGCTGTTCCTGTTCAGGCACAAGCCTACGGGATTTATTCCTTCCGAAGATGATGGAAATATCTATGTTACTTTTCAGCTGCCACCTGCCTCTTCGACGGCGGCCTCGGTGAATACCATGTCGCAGATCATGAAGGTAGTGTCGACTACGCCCGGGGTGGCGCACTATGCGGCCTTGTCGGGACTGAATGTCATTACGAACGCCTCCAATTCCAACTGCGGCACGGTCTATTGTCAGCTGAAGCCCTGGGATGAACGACATGGCAGGGACGAGGAGGTGCCGGGTATATTGGATGTGCTGCAGCGGCGTATTGCAGATGCGGGAGTGCGTAATGCGAATGTGGAGGTGATACAGCCCAGTCCTATCCCGGGCATCGGGGCCAGCGTGGGGTTCACGGTACAGATCGAGCAACGGAGCACGAATGACGATCTGCATGCTTTTGAAAGGGTGGTGAATAATTTTATCGCGGAGGCGAACAGGGACCCGGCTATCGCGAATGCCTACAGCTTTTATTCGGCGCATACCCCTGCGTACAGTCTGTCGGTGGACCGGGAGAAGTGCGAGAAGCTGGGGGTCAATGTGGGGGATGTGTTTACGACCATCCAGGCCTTTATGGGGAGTCTTTATATCAACGACTTCACGACCTACAACCGGACCTTTCATGTGGTGGTGCAGGCGGACACGGTGTTCAGGAGCATGATCTCGGATATGGACAAGTACTATGTCCGGAACCAGGCGGGTCAGATGTTGCCGCTGGGGACCTTGATCAGTTATCAGCCGACGGAGACAGCTCCGTTGATATCCCATTTCAATATTTTCCGGACGGCGGAGGTGAATGGGGTGCCTGCGACGGGCGTCAGCAGCACGAAGGCCCTGGATGCGTTGAAAAGAGTGGCGGCACGGGTATTGCCGACGGGCTATACGTATGAGTTCTCGGGTCTTAGCTACGAGGAGGTGAAGGCGGGTTCTGCGACGGTGTATATCTTTTTGTTCTCCATCACTTTTGTCTTTCTCTTTCTGGCGGCCCTGTACGAGAGCTGGTCGGTGCCTTTCAGCGTGCTGCTGGCGGTGCCCATCGGCGCCTTTGGCGCGATACTGGCGTTGGAGCTGGTGCCGAAGCTGACGGACAATGTCTATGCGCAGATCGGGCTTATCACGCTCATCGGGCTGGCGGCCAAGAATGCGATCCTGATCGTGGAGTTTGCCAAGGTGCGGGTGGACAGGGGAGAGGATCTGATAGCGTCGACGCTGGAGGCGGTGAAGCTGCGGCTGCGTCCTATCGTCATGACGTCGATGGCTTTTATCCTGGGGGTGCTGCCGCTGGTGTTTGCTTCGGGGGCGGGCGCGGTGGCGCGAAGGACGATCGGGCTTACGGTGCTGGGTGGGATGCTGGCGGCCTCGACGCTGGCCATCTTTATTGTGCCGGTGCTTTTTGTGCTGATAACCCGCGCGTCCTATGGCAAGGCAAAGCTGGACTTTCTCAAGGCGCATCATGATGAGCTGATGGAGAAGGCCAAAAAAGTGGAGGCGCAAAGCATCGATCCGGAGCTCGAGTTCGAGATACAAAAATCGCGGGATCTCCATTTTGGGGAAGAAGGCCCTGAAAACAAACCTGCTTTAGGATGATAGCCAATACTTTTATAAAGCGTCCGGTGACGGCCATCGTCATATCTACCGTGCTGATCATCTCGGGTACCATCTGCATCTTCAATCTGGCGGTGGATCAGTATCCGAATATTTCGCCGCCTTCGGTGTCTATCTCGGGATCTTATACAGGAGCGGATGCCCAGACGGTGGAGCAGACGGTGGCGGTGCCGATAGAAGAGCAGGTGAACGGGACGCCGGGCATGGAGTACATGCAAAGCACGAATACGAATACGGGCAGCATGAATGTCAGTGTGACCTTCAATGTGGGGACGAATGTCCATATTGCGGCGCTGAATGTGCAGAACAGGGTAGGCATTGCTTCGCCGCAGCTGCCTTCGGTGGTGAGCAAGCTGGGGCTTACGGTGCGGGCGCGCAATCCGGATCAGCTGATGATGGTGGCTATCTATTCC
>DASZWE010000510.1:0-7441 GCA_035546735.1 Puia sp. | reverse complement strand
ATACGTATGAGTTTGCGAAACGGGCTTTTCATGAATAATGGTAAAGGGTCTCTTACAAGAAACGAAAAATCGCCCGTTTAAGTTTCCGGAACGACAAATAAATCAGGGTAAATACTTAGGCGAGGGGCCCCGTATCCAACTAATGTTGATAATTAATAATTTATAACCTGTTCCTCCATTGAGACCGGCAGTTCGCGCCATTCGTACTGTTGATTTCTCAGCTGGGGTTCGAAGCCGGCCTCCCGTATAGCTTCCTGGATACCCCTTGCAGTGAAGCGGTGGGGGGCTCCGGCGGCGCTAACCACATTCTCCTCCAGCATGATGCTGCCAAAGTCATTGGCGCCGGCATGAAGGCATAGCTGCGCCGTCTGTTTGCCGACGGTGAGCCAGGAGGCCTGGATGTTCTTTACATTGGGGAGCATGATACGGCTCATGGCGATCATGCGGATGTATTCTTCCGGAGTGGTGAGGTTATGTACGCCTCTGATCCGGGTCAGCAGGGTATCGACATCCTGGAAGGTCCAGGGGATAAAGGCGAGGAATCCTTTGGCTTCGGCGGGCTTGCGGGATTGTACTTCCCGGATCTTTACCAGGTGTTCGAACCGCTCGTGCAGGGTCTCTACGTGTCCGAACATCATGGTAGCGGAGGTGGTGATATAGAGCTTGTGGGCTTCCTGCATGATGTCCAGCCATTCCTGTGCGCCGCACTTGCCTTTGCTGATGAGGCGTCGTACCCTGTCGACCAGTATTTCCGCTCCGGCGCCGGGCAGGGAGTCCATTCCGGCCTCCTTGAGGGCGGCCAGCACGTCGTGGTGGCTCATTTTTTCTTTTTTGCAGATATGGGCGACTTCGGGAGGTCCCAGTGTGTGCAGCTTTAGGGTTGGGTAAAGCTCTTTCAGCTGGCGGAAGAGGGTGGTATAGAATTCCAGGCCCAGTTCGGGGTGATGTCCGCCCTGGAGGAGCAGCTGGTCCCCACCCCATCTGAATGTCTCTTCTATCTTCCTTTTGTAGGTGTCGATGTCGGTGATATAGGCGTCGGCATGTCCGGGTATACGGTAGAAATTGCAGAATTTACAGTTGGCGATGCAGACATTGGTGGTGTTGACATTCCTGTCTATCTGCCAGGTGACCTTTCCGTGGGGCACTGCTCTTTTCCGAAGCTCGTCGGCCAGGTACATGAGTTCTGTGAGCGGAGCGTTCTGAAAGAGAAAGACGCCTTCTTCGACGTCTAAAAATGCGCGGTCGTAAGCCTTCTTATATAGGTCGGGTAAATGCATGTTCGCGGGTTGAATGGGTACAAAGGTAATATATTGCCTCCATTGGCCAGCCGGGTGGAATAGCAGGCAGGTTGGCAGGCGGTCCGGGCGACTGGTCCGGCGGATAGCTCGTTGTATCCATTGAAAGGGGTTGTTGGTAGAAAAGATCCCGGCGATGGAAATTCGATTGAATCCAGACTACACTTGATCGAGACCTGTTTTATCGTTGTTTAAAAAGATGATAATTCGTGATGTGCGGCTTGTCATAACAACAAAGTTGTGATATATTTATAGTTGGAACTAAAGCTTGCCTATCTACTATGTATCCCCAGAAAAAACACCCTTATTGGCCTTTCCCATCGTTAAGCTTTTTCCGGTATGTACTGATACTGCTGTTACCTTCTATTTGTTTTTCCAGTCCATGCCTGGAGGCGCAGGAAAAGTTCGTACCGCCACCGGCGAAATTGATCACCACCTTCCCCTTCACGGTATTTACGGGTGGCGTTATACTGGTCAGGGCCAGTATGGGGGATTTTCCCGACAGCCTGAATTTTATCCTGGATACGGGCAGCGGCGGCATTTCGCTGGATTCGGCTACCTGCGCGCGATTGCGGCTTTCCACCCAACCTTCCGACAAGACCATTCTGGGGATTGCGGGCGTAAGGCAGGTGAGGTTCGTCTATAATGAGACGTTGCATTTGCCGGGGCTCAGCATCGACAGTCTGAACTTTCATGTCAACGATTATGATATCCTCAGCAGCGTATATGGAGAGAAGGTGGATGGCATCATTGGGTACAGTTTTTTTTCCCGCTACATCGTCCATATCAACTACGACAGCTCCCGCGTGTATGTTTACTCAAAGGGCACGTTCAAATATCCTAAAGGCGGTCACTTGCTGAAGCCTGTCATTGCCAGCCTGCCGATACAGAATGCCATTGTGAGGGACGGCGAAAATATCGATGCCCGGTTTTATTTCGACACGGGGGCGGGTCTTTGCATGTTGCTGTCCACGGATTTTGTCAATGACAGCAGTGTTTTTGATCCCAAGCGCAAGTTCTTCGAGACCCAGGCGGAGGGTCTTGGCGGCAAGGCGAGCATGAAGCTCACCACGCTGAAGGAAGTGCGGGTCGGACCGTATAAGTTCCGGAAAGTGCCTACCTATGTGTTTGACGACGATTATAATGTGACGGCCTATCCCAATCTGGGCGGGCTGCTGGGGAATGATATCCTTCGCAGGTTCAATGTGACGCTGAATTATGACCGGCGGGAGATCTATCTGTTACCTAATTCGCATTACCGGGATCAGTTCGACTACTCGTATACCGGGCTGGGTATTTACTGGATTGCGGGCGAGATCCGGATAGGGGATGTCATGCCGGGGTCCCCTGCCGACAAGGCGGGGCTGAAGGCGGATGACGTGGTGCTGGCCGTCAACAATAACTTCAGCAATAACATACAGATCTACAAGAACATCCTACAAAGCATTGGGGAAAAGGTAAAGCTTATCGTCAAGCGGGATGGCGTCCTGCAGGAGCATACCATGCGGGTGAAGAGCATCTTGTAAACTTTCCCTAACTTGCATATCCTTTCGGGGTCCGGGCCGTCGGCCTGCCGGCCGGAAAGAGCGGCCCATTGATGGGTTGATGCTGCCCATTGGTGGGCTGATAAGGAGAAATAATTTTATGATAAGATTTGAGCGATTTCAGTTGTCCAACGGATTGAGGGTATTAGTACATGAGGATCATTCCACTCCTATGGCGGTAGTAAATGTGCTGTATGATGTAGGGGCCCGCGACGAAGACCCGGCTAAGACAGGATTTGCGCATTTGTTCGAGCATCTGATGTTTGGCGGCTCCGTCAACATCGAGGATTTCGAGACGCCCCTGCAGCTGGCGGGGGGAGAGAACAATGCCTATACCACCAATGATTTTACCAACTACTATATCCAGCTGCCGGCAGAAAATATAGAGACGGCGTTTTACCTGGAGAGTGATCGGATGTTATCCCTCGCCTTTAGCGAAAAAAGTCTGGAGGTACAGCGGAAAGTGGTCTGCGAAGAGTTCAAGGAGCACTATATCAACAAGCCTTACGGGGATGTATGGTTCAAGATGCGGGAGCTGACGTATAAGCAGCACCCCTACCGCTGGATGACCATTGGCAGTAAGCTGAGCCATATCGAGGAGGCGCAGCTGGAGGATGTACGGCAATTCTTCTTTAAATACTATCGTCCTGTAAACGCCATTCTTGTCGTTGCGGGCAAAGTGAGCGTGGCGCAGGTCCGCGAGCTGGCGCAAAAATGGTTTGGGGATATCCCTTCGGGTGAGAAGTATGTACGCAATCTTCCGAAGGAGCCGGCCCAGCATGAGATCCGCAAGCTGGAAGTGACTGGCGACGTGCCGCTGGACGCGCTGTACAAGGCCTATCCCATGGCTGCGCGTACCGAGCCCGGCTATTATGTAGCGGATCTGATCACGGAGATACTGGGGGGAGGGGCTTCTTCCCGATTGCACCAGACACTGATAAAGGAAAAGAAGTTATTCAGCCAGATAGAATGTTATCATACGGGCTCGGTAGATCCCGGGCTGCTTGTGATCGAAGGCAAGCTGATCAAGGGTGTCACGCTGGAAGAGGCGGACAAGGCGGTGGATGAAGAGCTTGCCCGCATGATGAAGGAGCGCGTATCCGATCTCGAACTAACGAAAGTGAAGAACAAGACCGAGTCAGCCATCGTATTCGAGGACATGAGCGTGATGAACCGCGCCAACAGCCTGGCTATATATGAATTGCTGGGAGACGCCAATATGATGAATACGGAATTGGGCAAATATCAGTCGGTGACGGCCGAGGAGATCCTGCAGTACAGTCAACGGATCTTTGATGTTAAGAACAGCAACACGCTTTACTATCACAGTGGTCAGCCCAAAGGAGGGGTCACTCATGCTTAATCGAACGATCGCACCACCTATAAAGGACGCAAGAGATTTCAACCTGCAATTGCCGATGTACCGGAAGCAGGTGCTTAGTAATGGAGTAGAGGTTTATGCCATCGACCTGGGTAATGAAGACGCCATGATGATCAGCTGGATCTTCGATGCGGGCAACTGGCATGAAAAAAAGAACGGGGTGGCGGCTGCTGTGAGCGCGCTTTTGAAGAACGGCACATCCGCCCGCACTGCCTTTCAGATCAGCGAGCATTTTGAATATTATGGCGCCTTTCTGAGCAGGGCTTCTCATCATGAGACGGCGGATGTCACGCTCCACTGTCTTACCCGGCACCTGCCCGAGCTATTGCCCGTGATCGCCGAGCTGATCGCGGATCCTACCTTTCCCGAGGAAGAGTTGAGCATCTACAAGAAGAATGCTTCTCAGCGACTGCAGGTGAATCTGAAGAAGAGTGATTTTGTTGCCGGCAGGCTGATCGAGTCCTACCTGTATGGATTTGATCACCCGTATGGGCGGTATAGCATGCTGGAAGATTTTCAGCGTTTCGGACGGGAGGATCTGCTTGCGTTCTATGAGCGCCACTATCGCCGGGGCGCGTGCCGTATACTTGTTGCCGGCAAGTTGCCGGAGTCGCTGCCACAGGATATGGAGCGTTATTTTGGGGGAATGTCCCTGCATGCTCCTGTGGCGCAGGATCCTGCCACCTGGCCTGTCATCCGGCCGGCTGCTGAAAAAAAATACGATGTGGTCAATGACCCGGACGGTGTTCAGGGGTCTATCCGGATAGCCCGCAATTTTCCCAACCGGCATCATCCCGACTTCCAGAAAGTGCAGGTGCTGAACAATGTGTTTGGCGGATTTTTTGGGTCGAGGCTTATGACGAATATCCGGGAGGACAAGGGGTATACGTATGGGATCTACAGCTACCTGGTGAACCTCCGGCAGGAAAGTGCGCTGATGATCACTACGGAGGCGGGTAAGGACGTTTGCAGGGCGACCATTGAAGAGGTATACAAGGAAATGGAGCTGCTGCGGGAAGAGCTGATCGATGAGGAGGAGCTGGCGATGGCCCGGAATTTTGCCATAGGCACTATCCTGGGGGATCTGGACGGTCCGTTCCAGGTAGCCAGCCGCTGGAAGAATCTTATTCTCAATGGTCTGAATGAGAAATATTTTTATGAGGGCATCCGGATCGTGAAGTCCATTACGCCTGAGGAGCTGCGGGAGCTGGCGAGGAAATACCTGCATCCGGAGGCGTTCTTCGAGCTGGTGGTGGTATAATGTACCAGGAACCGCCGGGGCGGTTCGTCAGCACTTTTTTATTGATAATGAACCTGTTAGGGGTCGGCCGTCTGCGGCGGCGAGCGAGCCGGGGGCCCGATGTGCATAGACATTGAAAAATAGATCGGCGGAATATTGTCTACAAGTGGTAAATTGAATATAAACAGGTATTCATGAATTTTCTCCTCCGCATTGTGATCACGGCTGTCGTAGCTTATGGCCTGTCTGCGGTGCTGGGCGGCGTCCATATCAATGATTTTTTTACTGCGTTGGTGTTTTCGCTGGTGCTGGCTGTTTTGAATGCTTTGCTAAAGCCGATCCTGATCATCCTTACCTTACCGATCACGATATTTACATTCGGCCTGTTTCTCTTTGTCATCAATGCCATCATTGTCCTGGTGGCCGCGAATTTTATACGTGGCATCCGTATAGATAGTTTTGGCTGGGGGCTTTTATTCAGTCTGCTCTTATCCATTCTCACGTCCATTCTGTATAAGGATGCGCGGAGGAGGGAGGGGGAAGAGTAGATGTAGTAACTTCATCGTATGAACTTTGATAGAAAAGATCTTAGCAACGAAGCGCTTATCCGTCTGTACAGAAGCATTTTGCTGCCGCGGATGATAGAAGAGAAAATGTTGGTGTTGTTGCGTCAGGGAAAAATCAGCAAGTGGTTTAGCGGTATTGGGCAGGAGGCCATTGCGGCGGGGGCGACTCTGGCGATGGAAGGTGATGAGTGGATACTTCCCCTGCATCGTAACCTGGGTGTATTTACCACCAGGGGTCTGTCCTTGTCCCGGCTGTTCCTGCAGTGGCAGGGAAGCCGCGAAGGGTATAGTAAGGGTCGGGAGCGAAGCTTTCATTTCGGCGACAGGGAGCATTCCATTTGTGGCATGATATCTCATTTGGGGCCTCAGCTGGGTATTGCCGACGGGGTGGGCCTGGCGTACAAGCTAAGCGGGAAAAAAAAGGCCGTGCTTGTCTTTACGGGTGAGGGCGGCACCAGCGAGGGTGATTTTCATGAAGCGCTGAATACAGCATCTGTTTGGGACCTTCCTGTAATCTTCCTCGTAGAAAACAATGGGTATGCGCTGAGTACACCTGTCTCGGAACAGTATAGGTGCGAGAGTCTTGTGTATAAGGCCGAGGGGTATGGGATGGAGGGGGTGCGTATCGATGGGAATAACATACTTACGGTGTATGATACGCTTCGCGGGATACGGGAATATTGTATAAAGTATCAGCGTCCTTACCTGGTGGAGTGCATGACCTTCCGTATGCGGGGGCATGAGGAGGCCAGCGGTATCAAATATGTGCCTGCCAGCCTGCTGGAGGATTGGGGGCGTAAGGACCCGGTGGTGAATTTTGAGAATTTTCTTCGTGAAGGAGGGGTGTTGCAGGAAGGAGACATTGTCCGGATCCGGGAGGAGATACATCAGTATATAGAGGCGGAGCTGGAGGCTGTGAAGGCGTCGCCGGTGGTGGCGGATACGGAGGAGGAGATGGGGGATGTGTATGCGCCGGTGAGCGGGGAGCCTGTGGCGGGTCCGGAGGCTGTGGCCGGGTCGGCATCCGGGGGACCTGTGGCGGGTCAGAAGCCTTTGGCTGATCCGGGGGCTGTGGCTGATGGGAAGCCTTTGGCGGGTCCGGGGGCTGTGGCTGGTGGGAAGCCTTTGGCTGATCCGGGGGCTTTGGTGGGTCCGGAGGCTGTGGCAATGCCGGCGCCGCCTGTTGAAGCGCCTTCGGCGCCTGTTACTGCTTCTGCTGCGCCTGTTGCGGCCGGGAGTGTGTCTGAACCTGTTTTGGATGGAGCGCCGCCTTCGCCGTACGAGCGATCTACTTTTAGAAAAAGATTTATGCGGGCAGCGGCGGAGCCGGTGGCGGCCGCTGCGAGAAGCCAGGAACCTAATGCTGTTGCTCAACCTGCGGGGAGTCCTGTTGCTGGTCCTGCCAGGGAGAACGC